>JACMMM010000371.1 GCA_014379065.1 Saprospiraceae bacterium | reverse complement strand
TAGCTGTGGATCGTATTCTAATCCGTACGATAAAATCAAGCAAGGCGTGGTTTTTTACCCGCCCGATGATTTTTGGAAAAAAGACACTTCCAATTATTATTTCAATCAGCCTTTGTATTCCGTTAAGCGGTTATTAAATTACGACACTACCCGACCCAACCGCTTTTTAGTGCGAATGCATGGACTAGGTTGCATTTTTCCTGAACTAATGCACCGGGATTCGTTTTACAAAGAGGGTGAAATCGTAGACGTGCAATACCGCGAAAATGATTTTTCGATCAAGGGCAATTCGTGGACGTGTCGCTTCAATACCCAAAAATTGGATTGGGAAAAAGTGTACCTCATTAAAGCAGATATTATCACCAGAAAATACCACATCCCCGGTAATTTCATCTTAGGTTGGCTACAAATGAGTGTTTCGCTCTGCGTCATCGCGCTCATTTTGTATGTGTGGCTGGCATTTCACAATAGGCAAAAACCGAGCAATCCACAACCATTGGGCGAACGGCTCAGGCAAGATGCCGGGATAGTTTTTCTTGCCGCCGCACTGTTTTTTTGGGCAGTCATTGGCCTGATTCGTATCGAAGGCAACAACTCTGATATCAGTGAAATCATGACACGAATGTTTTCACTGACTAACAATGCACTGTTCCTGTTGGCATTGCCTTATTTCCGGCATGGGATCTCACATTTTAAAAAATACAGCCGGACATACTTGTTTGCAGGGTCAGCGCTTATCATGATTTCCTTGCTGATTATGCTCTCTATAGCCATTTCGCCCAATCAGTACAAGGGCGAATTCAAGTGGTTTGATGTAATTTATTCTTCCTGTGTGCTTGGGTTGATGGGATGGTTGCTTATCGCATCTTTTTGGAAGCGAAACCTTCCCGGAATCGCGTTACTGGCTGGCATTATTGCCGTTGGTGCGATTTATGCCCAAGTCGTACCACACCTTCCAGCATTCAATTTTGCTGCGGGCTTGTTCAGGCATGTTTGCTATTACACTACTTTTGTTATGTTTACCACACTGTTAGTTGCCCTGACGTTCAGTTGGTACAATGAAGAAATGGTCAAGGAGGCCATTGACGAAACCAACACCAAATTTGCCAGAATGCAGGAGCTTATCTTGAATGAATCTGCTGCCATTCGAGAAAAAAGGGAAGCATTGGAAAAATCTGTCGGCGATGCGGAGTTAGAACTCGCTTTTGCGGGATTGGATTTCGTATCAAACATGGACACAGCGACCCGTGACGAATTGCTGATGCTGCGCAGCCGCTACATTTCGGCGAGGCGGGAATACCACAGCGGAAAAATTAAATCACCTGATTTTTATCATGAGCGACAGGGAGTTGCAGAGGGTTTGCTGGATATGATAAAAAGGCTGTTCGTAAAGTAATCCTTAGATCGCATTGCCTTAAATATTAACAACTCATTTTTTAACCTTTTCAGATTTTTTTATGAAAAAATTGACAGCATTGATTGGATTCATAATTTGGTCGGCCTATACTTGGGGGCAAGCAATTGATACAGTTTTGACAGGAACGCAGCAGGATACAAGCATTGCAAGACATTTCCTCCTTCGTTCATACCAATACCTAGAAGAGGGTAAATTAGCCGAGGCCTATAGTTATGCCTTAAACGCGCAGTCTATTTTTCGCAGCATTTCAGGCGTTGAATCGTTGGGCAATGCGGATGCTACCTATCAAATTGGACATATCCGAATGGATGAAGGAAAACGCAATCTGGCGAAGGTTTTCTTATTTGAATCTTTAGATATTTATATTAAAACAATTGGAGAAAACAATACGCTAACAGCTAATAATTATGAAATATTGGGAGTATGCTATAGAGGTATAAATCTCGACTCTGCTATACTTTTTCTTGAAAAATCATTGAAAATCAGAGAACAACTTTTTGACAGCCTAGATAGACGATTGGCCCTTTCCTATTTCAATTTGGGTGGGGCGTACCAGTCGGCAGGGGATTTTGAAAACGCAATCATCCAATACGAAAAGTGCCTGAAAATAAGCCGGGAAAATCCAGCAGCAGAAATTAACGGTGTTTTTTATAATTTGGGATTGATTTATTCTTCGAAACATGATTTAGCAAAAGCACGTGAATGCTTTCAAAAAGCCTTGCAATCAGGACTAATATCAAATAATCAAAATGATTTAACAAGATCTTACTTGAGTCTAAGTTATTTGGAAACAGAAGCAAACAATTGTGATTTGGCAATTCAATATGGCTTGAGTGGTTTAAAAATAACTGCTGATGCCCAATTTAAGAAAGATTTGATGGAGGGTCAAATCTATCATGCGTTAGGAGGCGCCAATCTTTGCAAAGGTGATTTTGTCGAATCTGAGGCTTGTAATCTAAAATCCTTCAACCTTTTGCGCCGGGCACTTGGGAATAACCATCCATTTTTGACAACTGCCCTCAATTCTTTGGCGATCTGTAATGCAACGGGCCCCTTTCACGCAGAAGAATATTTATTAATGGCCTTGGATATTTTTCAAAAGGCTGATTTGTCAGATAGTTATTATTATATATGCTCTAATTTGGCTGAAAATTACGCCACTCGGCATGAAGTTGATAAAGCCATAAAATATACAGAAATAGCACTTAATGGCTTTTTGAAAAGCCCGGATGGGTATCAACATGAAATCGGAGTGGTTTGGGGGAATTTGGGAAATTATTACGCTGCAAAAGGGCATTATGCTCAGAGTTTAGACTGTTATGGAAAGGCAGAACAGGCGTATCTTCAAATTTATACCCGTCCAAATGAAGTTTTTGCTACCACGTATTTCAATATTGCAGATAATTATTTTCGTCAAAATCAATTTGAGAAAGCCGATTCCTTTCTAAATTTATCCATTTCAACGCTTCGTAAAACTTCAGCTAACAATAAGATTTTGAACGCCATCTTTCATAATTGGGCAGAATTGGAAGCAAAAAAGTTCAACTACCCATTGGCATTAGCCAATGTCGACTCTGCGATTTTGGCTGCAAGCAACCGATTGGGCAATTTTAATGAAGGATTGTCAGAAGCATTCGTCAAATCAAATTTATTGAAAGGCCAAATTTGCCTTCAATTTTATCAAAAATTACCACAGGTATCTATTTTAAAGGATGCAATGGCGGGCTTTCAAAAAGCAGAAAACACCTTACAACTATGTATGAACAGTGCCATGCGCGAGTCGGATAAAATTCAACTTATGGAATATGCTCCAGTAATTTCGGAAGGTATTATTCGAACTTCTCTGGTTACCTCTAGAAATTCAAGAACAGCTTTCATCTCTTCAGAAAAATCAAAATCTGGGCTATTGCGTACGGCATTTCAAGATGCCTACGCAAAAAGAATAACCAATGTTCCCGATTCGCTTTTGTCTAAAGAATATGGCCTAAAAGTAAATTTAGCTTTTAATGAAAAGATTGAATACGGACTTACCGAAAAAGATACTGCTCAAAGCGATGGAAAATTGATTGAAATCCGTCGTCAAATCTTTAACCTCTATCAACAATACGATCAACTTATTCAGCGCTTAGAGACCGATTACCCAGAATATTATCAAGCCAAATACAACCTACAGACCGAAACCGTAGAATCCGTCCAACGCGACCTGCTCCAGCCCAATCAGACCATGCTCGAATATTTCACTGGCGACAGCAGCATCTTCATTTTTGTGCTGCGCAAGGACTTTTACGACGTAGTCGAAGTGCCACGCGATTTTCCGCTCGAAGATTGGATCAAGTCTATGCGCTCCGGCATCGCAGATTGGTGGACGAAAAAAATCCCCGAAGATCAATACTCAGCGTCACTATCTTGGTATGGTAAGGCTGCTCATAATCTGTACCAAAAACTTATCGCCCCAGTAGCGAGATTCATACCAACGGGCGACCAAATCATCGTCATCTCTGATGGCGTCTTGGCCTACATACCATTCGAGGCATTGCTGACCGCTCCGCCACCCGCTGACTCGACGAGATTCCATGAATACAAATACTGGATTCTAGACCACGACATCAGTTATTGCTACTCGGCCACGCTATTGCGTGAAATGTGTGAGCGCAAGCATAAGGTGAAACCCCCGAATGGATTTCTCGGTATGGCGCCAACCTTCGCAGGGAATACCACTCCTATACTTTCCTCGAATGTAGATTTTGCAGGGCGTTTCGGGCATGATTCTTTGACTTTCAACGTAGTAGAAGTAGATTCAATACAACATATCTGGGGAGGCCAGATTTTTACGGGGCTCGACGCCACCGAAAAATGTTTTGCCGATACTGCTTGGGCCTATCGCATCATCCATACCTCGTTACACGGCGAAGCCAATGATCGCTCTGGCGACTACTCCTTCCTCGCCTTTTATGAAACTCCGGACAGCATCGAAAACGAATGGCTCTATGTGCGTGAAGTCTATAATCTGACCCTCAATGCAGATCTTGTAACGCTCAGCGCTTGCCAGACAGGCTTGGGGGAGCTGCGCCGAGGGGAGGGTATTATCGGCCTAACGCGGGCATTCACTTATGCCGGCGCGAAGAGCATTGTCAACACCTTGTGGAGCGTGGATGACGAACGCACCATGCAGCTGATGATCCAATTCTATCACAACCTGAAAACCGGACAGCAGAAAGATGTTGCATTGGGGAACGCCAAACGTGATTTTATTCGCAAAGGCGGATTTTGGGCGCATCCGGTGTTTTGGGCGGGTTTTATTGGGATTGGTGATATGCGGGCGCTTGACTAATAAAGTGATTTCAATTATGCTCCTTGTTCTCTTCTTAAAAACAAAACCCCCACCTCGCAAAAAGCAAGATGGGGGTTTTCAATTTCAGGGCTTTCAAAGTGTCCTCACACCCCAAAAATTGCCCTTCCCAAATACGTCGCCGCATCTCCCAATTCTTCTTCAATACGAAGTAATTGGTTGTACTTCGCTACCCGATCCGAACGCGAAGCCGAGCCGGTTTTGATCTGGCCGGTGTTCAAGGCAACGGCAAGGTCGGCGATAAAGGTATCTTCTGTTTCGCCGGAGCGGTGACTTATCACTGAAGTGTATGCGTGACGTGTAGCCAGGTTCACGGCGTTGATGGTCTCCGTGAGCGAACCAATTTGGTTGACTTTGATGAGGATGGAATTGGCGATTTTCTCGTCAATTCCGCGCTGAAGGCGCTCCACATTGGTCACAAAAAGGTCGTCACCCACGAGCTGGATGCGGTGGCCGAGGGTTTCGGTCATGAGTTTCCAGCCCGTCCAGTCGTCTTCTGCCAGGCCGTCTTCGATAGAGTAAATCGGGTAACGGTTGCACCAATCCTTCCAGTACGCCACCATATCTTTGGAGGAGTAGCGTTCGCCGCTGGATTTTTTGAATACGTATTCGCCCTTCTCCGAGTCGTAGAATTCGGAAGCCGCCGGGTCTAGCGCGATGACAATGTCGTCCAATGGTTTGTAGCCTGATGCTTCGATGGCTGTCATCACCATCTGGATAGCCTCTTCGTTGTCCTTGATGCCAGGGGCAAAGCCGCCTTCATCGCCTACATTGGTGGAATAGCCTTTGTTTTTGAGCACTTTTTTCAAATGGTGGAACACTTCCACGCCCATGCGCAAGCCCTCGTTGAAGGAGTTAGCGCCTACGGGCATAATCATAAATTCTTGAAAATCAATCCCGTTGTCGGCGTGAGAACCTCCATTGAGGATGTTCATCATCGGCACCGGCATCACGTGGGCGTTCACGCCACCTAGGTATCGGTAGAGCGGCTGACCGAGTTCTTCGGCTGCGGCACGGGCCACGGCAAGGCTGACGGCGAGAATGGCGTTGGCGCCGACCTGACTTTTTGTGCGGGTGCCATCGCGATCAATCATGAGGCGGTCAATGCGAATTTGGTCGCTCACTTCCTGCCCAAGCAGTTCAGGGCGGAGGATGATTTCCACATTTTTCACGGCACGGCGCACGCCCTTACCCAAATAGCGGTCTTCGTCGTCGCGGAGTTCTACCGCTTCGTGGACGCCCGTGCTAGCACCGCTTGGCACGGCTGCACGACCAATAAAACCCGCTTCCGTCCAAACTTCTGCTTCTATGGTAGGGTTGCCTCGGCTATCGAGGATTTCTCTGGCTAATACTTCGCGGATTGCGCTCATGTTTATGGATTGGTTGACTAGTGATTGGTTTAATGGTGATTGGTGGATTGGTGATTGGTCTACCGGTGACTGGTTTTTAAATTTGTTCAATGGTAGGCTGGCAAATCAGTCTAGTCACCAATCCCACCAATCACCAATCCACCAATCACCAAAAACGTGGGCAAAAGTAGTTTTACTTTAGCATTTCAGCCGAACATTGCTCATTTAATGGCACAATTCAACAATTTTTCCCCCTCCATAAAGCCCTCAAGCACATCGCCGATTTGCACCGGGCCGACCCCTGCCGGAGTGCCTGTGAAAATACAATCTCCTTTTTGCAAGGTGAAATAGCGGGAGAGGTGAACGATCAGGGTTTCAAAAGGAAAAATCAGGTCGCGTGTGTGGCCATCTTGCACCACGATTCCATTTTTTTTGAGTTGAAAATGAATGTCTTTCGGATTTTTCAGATTTTCCAGTGGCACGAACTGGCTAAGGGGCGCCGAGCGGTCGAAGCCTTTGGCAATTTCCCAAGGCTGACCTTTTGATTTGAGTTTGTCTTGCAGATCGCGGGCAGTGAAATCAATGCCAAAAGCCACCGCATCAATATATCGGTGGGCAAATTCAGGTTGCACTGAACGACCATTTTTGCAAACGCGAAGCACGATTTCTCCTTCATAATGAAGGTC
>JACMMM010000370.1 GCA_014379065.1 Saprospiraceae bacterium | reverse complement strand
TGCAAAAGTTCGCCCCAGCGGTCAAATATACGGAACAAGTTCACACGGCGCACCGCTGGGTTGAAGCCCAGAACAAGGTTTGTGTTTTCACCGGTGCCGCCCATGGCGTTAGGTATATAAACACCAACAAATGGTTCAACTGTTAGGAGCATTTCGTCCATGGCAGAACAGCCATTGATGTCCTTGATGGTGAGCACGTAGCGCGTGGTTTCTAAGGGAATTTGCACAATTGGGTTGGGGCAGGTAAGGCAACTTAGGTAAGAAGTGTCGCTCCATATCCATTGCACAGGAGTGAGGCCGGCCAAGTCAATTTGTAGAGGCAGGGAAATGCCCAGTTGGATGGTAGTGTCTTCTGGCAGCTTGAGGGAAAGTTGGGGTGGCTGCAACACGGTGAGTGCCACGCTATCCATGCAGCCGTACACGTCCTGGCTCACCACAAAATAGGTACCTGCGTGCAAATTTGGATGATCATAAACCTGCGTGTAGGGCCCACCATTGAATTGGAAAAGTAGTGATGGGTCAGCCGTTTGAATTGTAATCGCCCCCGTGAACCCATCGTAACAGTCGGCTGAATCCACATCTGCGGTAAAGAAAGTTTGCGGATATTGGTCAATGGTGACTGACTCGGTTTCAGTGCAATTGTTGCCGTCTGTCACAGTGAGCGAGTAGTCACCTGCGGGCAAATTATCTACCTGCGGGAAGTGGTTGCTCGTAAAATTCCAAACAAAAAATAGCGGCTCTACCCCATTGGTTATGGTAGCCGTAAGGGAGGCATTGGCCTCTCCAAAACAGGCAATTGTCCCGTCAACTTCCAATTGGATCTGGGGGTGCACAAAAAGGCTGACAACCTGCGTGGAGTCGCAACCATTGGAAGCCGTAAAATGACCTGGGTAGTCGCCACTTGTTGTTTGTTGCGTCCCAAAAACATTGGAAGATTCGCCAAAGCAGATTACGCGTGATTCTAAAATGTAAAAGGTATCTTTTGGTGCCACCCGTACCAGCACCGTGGAATCACAGCCTGTGCTGGCCGTCAGAAAGAAGGTCATTTCATCCTCCGCTTCTAGCACCGTATTGTTGATCGCAAGTGAGGAGCCAAGGCAAACTGAAGTGTCCACTGTTAAGTTGTAAGTGCCTACACCTGTGCCATGCACCCGAACCTGAAAAATTGAATCACAACCGTGGACGGTTTGAAGCTGAAATAGTCGATTGCTGTCGGGTTCAATCGTTATGCCGTTCCATACTACGGTGCGACCATAGCAAATAGTAGTGTCCACTTTGTAGTCAAACGTTTGATGGAGGAAAACCAACACCGTATCACGCGCCGAACAGCCGTAGGAATAGCCTGCATGAATGGTCACCAAGGTAGGCACGATGGGCGCCAAGGAAATCGTCGGACAAGTGTCGCAACTGAGTAGTGCCCCGGCATTCCAGTTATAAAAATCGAAACCTGACGAAGAAAGTATTGCCGAGTCGCCCGGACAAACGCCTTGGTCCTGACCCAGATCAACGGTTGTGCTGACATCAAGGCCAACTACGATGCTGTCTGTTTGGGCAATGGCGCAAATATCGGTGGCCGTTACGGAATAGATCCCTGGGCCTTGCGCGGTAAAAGTGGAGGAGGTCGAAGCATCCGTCCAAACCCAGCCAACGAGATCTTGCCCACTCGCATCGAATTGCATGATACTCAGGTCACAAATGGAAGTGTCCTGACCCAATGACACCTGCGCTGGGTTATATGGAAAATAAAAAGCCGCAATGTTGTTGGCAAAAACACATTCTCCGATGGTGGTTGCGGGAAAATCGGTATTCAAATCGAATGGAGGGAGTATGGAATGGTCGTCGTTCAAGACCAGAAAAACCGAATCGTTGGCAATGCGGGGGATTCGGAATGTAAGCGTGTCGCAAGCACCTATCACTATGTCAGAGGACACCCCAACAATACCTATCCACTGGGCAGCCGTAGTCTGAGGGTTTCCCATATAGGCCGAAATGGGCGTGTTTAAGGGAAATAAGTTGTCGCCCACGTTGCAAACTTCCACCGTCAGTATCATGGAGTCTTGATCGCAAAGCGGCTGGCTTACCAAACTCAGCACTGCATCGGGTGAGGGAAAGTTCGGATTGGAATACTGATTCATAAAAGTATTCAATTTGCGCTTGTCACCTACAATATGCTGCATCTGCTGGTAGCGGGGTACGCTAAGGTCGTCGTTGATATTGGTGTTGAAATACGCGTGTTGGTTCCAGACCGGCCTGGATTTGATATTGGGCGCTCCCACGACTTCATAGGCGAACACGGTACCATCAAAAGAACTTCCGTTGGTACCACATTCGATCAATATTTCGGTTTTCCCGTCTGCATCCACATCAAGCACAAGTGGGTTCTCGATATGGGTCCAACTAGTGCAGTCGTCCTCCCAATTTACATTGCCCGTAGCGCCGTCCAGAATCTGCAACTTTTCTTCGCTTCGGTAAATTACATCCGAGGATCCTGTGCCACAAAAATCAAAAACAGTGGTGCAAGTAATGGAAGAGGGGTCGTTTATGGGGTTTGTCCAAAGCGGGGTAAAGTCGTTGCGAAGTGCATATAACCAAGGATGGCCCACAAACGAGACATCTGGCAGGCTATCGCCGTCAAGGTCGGCCACATTTACCCTGGAAGCGCCCTCGCTCCAATTGTTGAGCAACTGGAATTCGCGCAGGATGCTGTTGGTTTGAATATCCCACACATACACTGTATTCAATCCGGACTTTTGGCCTTGTACAATAGCATCTAAATCGCCATCACCGTCGAAATCGGCTACACTGGTGAACCCGTCAGAATACGCCGGGGGAGCAAAGCGTACTGGAAGCACTATGCCCGTGTTTAAATTTACAGAAAGCACTTGATTGCCCGCCACAATCTCCAAACCGGCACAGCCAAGACACGCACTAGCAGGCAGTACATCTGCTGGAACAGTAGAGGCAAAAGAAAATCCCAAGGCTACACGTGCCGGGTGCTCCCCGTCTGAAAGAAAATTGCTCCCGGAGGCCAAAAGCGCTCCTGTCTGCCCATTAAACACCTGATTGCCAACATTTACTTCCGCCCAGCCATCGTTGTCAAAATCTGCAATATTTGGCACAGAAAACTGAAAGCGTTGGCCATAGCCCACCAGAACAGGGCTAACATATTTGGAAGCGCCCGTATGTTCGTAACAGTGTAATTTCTGATCAAAACCTACGATTACAATTTCGCCAAATCCGTCATTGTCAAGGTCCGCAATGGCAGGGGCGGTTCCTCCCGGCCAAAAGGTGGTAGGTTCTACCACATGCACTTTGATTTGCCCTGTAGCACCATCCAGAATGTAGATGTCCGACTGTTCGACGCGCGTCGTCACTACTTCCGGAATCCCATCTCCATCCATATCACCTGCCACTAAAGGCGAAAAAGTACCCGTTGCTGCGTTGGAAACCCATTTTGTAGCCAAAGAAACCGGGCCACATGGGGGCAGGAATTGACAATCAGGGTTGCAAGTGGGGTTATAGTAAAAACTGTCGCACTGGCCCATGCAAGTGCAATCCGCATCAAAGCAATCAATCAGCCCGTCGCCATCGTCGTCGAGGCCATTATTGCAATCCTCCAAGGATTGGCTGTGCAGGAATAGGGGGAGTATGAAAAGTAGGCTTAGGAGGAAGTGCTTGGGGTTTGTAAATTTGCTCAAAGTGTGTGTTTTCAATGCCATTAGAAACTCGGTATTGGTTTTACCGGGCGTAAAAACGGTGGTTTCCCAACTTTAATCCGCCCGACAAAGCGTTTAACAGTGCGTTATGTAAACCTCAGAAATCAGGACGGGGAGGTTTGCTTGGGGTGGGGATTAAAAATTACATGGCAAAGATGGGAAAAACTGGGACATGTGCGTCCCAATTTACCAATCACCGATGAACCAGTCACCACTTCAAATCGCCTGAATCAAGTCGTATTGTGTCACTACGTGCATTCCCCCCGAACGGTCAGTGGCAATAACCGCAGGAATTTCTTTCGAAATATAGCGGTTGAGTTGGCTGATGGGCAAGTCATCTTTTACTATGGGGAAAGCTTCACCCATCACTTGGCGAATGGGCTTTTCGGAATTGTGCAAAGGATTTTCCAGCAGAAAATGAAGCACTTGGGTCTCGGTGATAGAGCCCACAATTTTTTCGCCGTCCAGCACAGGCAATTGGCTCAGGTCGTGGGATTTCATCAAATTAAAAGCATTGCGAACGGTTTCTCCTACCTGTGCACCAAAGAAGCGGCGGTCTTTTTTACGCGCTATCAAGTCGCTTATTTTCATCTCATCTTCCAAAAAGCCGCGTTCGCGCATCCAGTCGTCGTTGTAAATTTTTCCTACATAACGACTGCCATGATCGTGGAAAATCAAGACCACGATATCATCTTTTTTGAGTTTGCCTCGCAATTGCCAAAGCGCTCCCAATGCACTTCCTGCTGAGTAGCCAAGGAATATGCCTTCTTCCCTGGCCAAACGCCTGGCCCACAAGGCAGCGTCCTTGTCCGTCACTTTCTCGAACAAATTGATGAGGCTAAAATCCACATTTTGCGGGAGAATATCCTCTCCAATGCCTTCCGTGATATAGGGGTAAATTTCTTTTTGATCAAACACCCCTGTCTCATGGTATTTTTTGAACACCGAACCGTACACATCTGCCCCCCAAACCTGAATATCCGGGTTTTGTTCTTTCAAATATTTGGCCGTTCCACTTACGGTGCCGCCAGTGCCTACGCCTACCACGAGGTGCGTAATTTTACCATCCGTCTGTTTCCAGATTTCTGGCCCAGTGCTTTCATAATGCGCTTGACGGTTAGAGAGATTGTCGTATTGATTGCACCAGAAAGAGTTGGGTATCTCGGTGCTCAAGCGCCGTGCAATCGAATAATAAGAGCGCGGGTCATCTGGCCCGACGTTGGTGGGGCACACAATCACCTCTGCGCCCATTGCTCTGAGCATATCCGCTTTCTCTTTGCTCTGCTTGTCTGTGGTGGTAAAAATGCAACGATAGCCGCGCACACAGCCAACGAGTGCGAGGCCCATACCCGTGTTACCTGAGGTACACTCGATGATGGTGCCTCCCGGTTTCAAGTCGCCGCGAGCCTCAGCATCGTCAATCATTTTTACCGCCATGCGGTCTTTGATACTGTGGCCAGGGTTGAAGGTTTCCACTTTTGCGAGGATGAGCCCGGGTATGTCAGCAGCGACGCTGTTGAGTTTAACGAGCGGCGTGTTGCCGATGGTTTCGAGGATATTTTTGCAGTAATTCATTTAAAATGGATTGTAGACCGGAACTCCGTTCCGGTTTTGGTAATTACCAACCGGAACGGAGTTCCGGTCTACATGCGACGTTGGCGAACATAAGCCTGAAACCTGTCGGCATTTACTTTGTGTGCCGCAAAGGTCTCGGCGAAAGCATGAGTACCAGATTCGTCGGGCTTTGCGCAGAAATAGAGATAGTTGTGTTTTTCGGGATTTAAAACGGCGTCAAGGCTTGGTATGGATGCCATGCTGATGGGGCCTGGCGGTAGCCCTTTGTAAACGTAAGTATTGTAGGGCGAGTCATAATTCGTATGCCACTCTGTGACCCGGTGCGTGCTAAAATCACGGGTGGCAAACACACTGGTAGGGTCGGCTTGAAGTTTCATACCGATACGGAGTCGGTTGAGATAAACACCAGCAATCGTTGCTTTTTCAATGTTGGCGTTGGTTTCGCGTTCCACAATCGAGGCCAGCGTATATACTTCTTTCTCGGTCAATCCCAATGCTTGTGCCTTTGCACGGCGATTGTTTTTGTCCCAAAAAGCATCGTGCTCTTTGATCATTTTATTCACAAAGGCTTTCGGCTCGGTATTCCAATACATTTCATAAGTGTTTGGAATAAAGGCGGTTAATAGGGTCTCCTCCGAATAACCTATTTCCCGGAGGAAAGTTTTGTCGCGGAAGGCTGCCAAAAGCGCAAGTGAATCCGACTCTATGAATTTGGCGGCTTTTCCTGCGACTTCCTCGGTCAAGCGTTCGTTGTTCAGCACCACTTTTACGGGTGCTTGTTCGCCCGTGCGAAGGTGCTGGATCAGTTGGCGATTGGTCCAACCTGGCTCAATTTTGAAGCGGCCAGAGCGCATTTTGTCTTTTTTGTATTTCATTTGCTCGGCGAGCCATCGAAAATTCACTTCGTCTCTTACGAAACCATTCTTTTTCAACATCCGGACGACATCTTCAAAAGTCGCACCGCTAGGGATGCAAATATAGGGATCGGCAAGTTCGGAGGGAACGGCTGGAAACCAAAAAGCTTTGATGGGTTCCCAGGCGAAATAGGCGCCGCCCAGTAGCAGCAGCAATAGAGCCAAGATGCCGCGACGGGCAGAAGACTTTTTCGAGTTCATGTTTTTGTGCCTAAATAGTTGGGCTTGAATGTGTTGGAGCGTAACAAGTCTTGTCATGTCCTAGGGTTAGGAGAATCAAGCTGCAAATGTAGCAATGAACACCAGTACCTAATTTCGACATCGCTGGAAAACTTTGTAATACCTATCCATTAGCGACCAAAACCGAATCAATCCATTCCTGCGACCTTGTGAGCAACACGTTGGGGTCGTCGCTTCGGATTTCTGGGCCATAACAAAGTTTTACGGCAATTTTCCTTTCGCCAAAGCGTCGTTTGGCATGGGCCAAAAAAGATTCTTTTTCAACCCAGAAATCGCGTTTGTCGGCAAATACAAGGGCCGCTGGCACAACTGGAATGTTCGCTTGAGCCGCTAATTTGAACCCACCTTTCTTGAAAGGCAAGGTGCCGAGCAGTGCAGAAGTGGTGCCTTCCGGGAAAATAATAACCGGAAAGCCTGCCTTTATCTTTTCCGACATCTGACGCAAGGTGCCTGAACGGCTGCCTGCGCTTTCACGCCGGAGGTATAGAATGCCCGCCATTTTCGCCCCTTTCCCGATGATTGGCCAATTGGCCAGCTCAGCTTTTGCGACCGGGTATCCATACACATCTCGCAGCATCAGAATGGGATCAAGATAAGAACGGTGATTGCTGACAATAAGGCAAGGGAAATCTGGCACCTTGCCTTCTGTTTTTACGGACAAGCCAACAGCCTTCAATAAATTCCGAGCCCAACGGCGGCGGACGCGCATGGATCGGCGGATATCAGCGCCCCACAAAAGGTTGCGCAACCAAATCTCTAATACGATGAGGGCTGTGTAAACAGCAAAAAACAGGAAACGGGCTACAAGTCGAAGGGTTTTCACGCGACAAAGGTGGGAAAATTATGATATTATGATATTGGGGTATTTGCCTGCCTGTCGGTAGGCAGGGAAATTGGGATATTGTGAAGCCTTCAGGATCTCTTGGACAAAAGCATAAAAAAAGGTGTCCATATTTGACGGACACCTTTCAAAATCGGTTATAGAGACTTGATTATCAATTTTTTATGCGGTCAGGCCTTCCCGGAGTTCAGCTAAAGTAATGTCTAAATGGGATGCATCATAGATACACGCTCCATCCATAATAAGCAAAACCTGCGGTGACTCATGGTGCACCTGAAAGGTCTCAGCCACTTTGAGCGATACAGGACGAAACTTTAGCACATCAAGGAAGTACGCTTCCATTTCGCCTGGCCCAAAATCCCAGTCATCTTCGAGTCGGTACTGGGCAATCGCAGAAATATTGCAACGATCGCTGTGCTTGAAAATGAGGCAAGGAACTTCTTGTGAGCGTTTTTTAATGCGCTCGATGTCTTCAAAGGATTCGAACGGTTGCCAATGAAGTGCCATATTACAGGTCAGCGCCCGGACAGCCGTAGCCCCTGTGGCAAGATTCGAGGAGGAAAAGTGCGGCCACGAAGGCGAGTGCTAGGAATTTTTGCCAATTTTTCATAGAAGAAATTGCTGGATTGCGATGTGATTGACGATGGTTTTAAAAACTTTGCGCGTAGAACGGCAGAGCATTTGGGCTTATTGTTGCAAAGGCTGTGCCAGCCTGAAATTCCGTGCAAAATTAGACCAATAGCCGCACATCGCAGAATTTATATGACGAATTGCGTTAAAATTAACCTTGGCACAGGATAAAATTTTATGAATTGTGCTTATTGTGTGAATTTTGAGTCGTTTCCAGCAGATTACCACTATCCCATCGCTGCTTTGACAAAGGCCACAAAAAGCGGGTGCGGGTTCTCCACCGTGCTTTTTAACTCCGGGTGGAACTGAACACCGACAAACCATTTGAGTTCAGGTATTTCAATGATTTCAACCAAATTTGTATCAGGGTTCATTCCAGTAGCAATCATGCCCGCTTTTTCAAAATCTGCCAAATATTGGTTGTTGAATTCCCAGCGATGGCGATGTCGCTCACTGATTTGGGTGTTTTTATAGGCTTCAAGCGCCTTTGATTTTTTCTTCAAGGTGCAATCGTAAGCGCCGAGACGCATGGTGCCGCCTTTTTGGGTGATGTTTTTTTGCTCAGCCATCATATCAATGACCGGGTGCGGGGTGTCAGGGTTTACCTCTGTGCTGGCCGCGCCATTCAGCTGCAAGACATTGCGGGCAAATTCAACACAAGCGACTTGCATTCCAAGGCAAATACCAAAAAACGGAACGTTGTTTTCACGCGCATAGCGGATGGCCGTCAGTTTGCCATCAATGCCGCGCTCGCCAAAACCTGGAGCGACCAGAATGCCGTTCAAGCCAGCCAAGGCCTTGCTCACGTCTTTGTAACTCCCCTCCAATGCTTCGGCGTGAATGGGCTGTACGCGCACCTTGCACTCGTTCACGGCACCCGCATGCACAAAGGATTCGTAGATGGATTTGTAGGCATCGGGCAGCTCGTTGTATTTACCTATAAGGCCAATTTTAACTTCGTGAAGCGGGTTTTTAAGTTTGCCCAAAAAGCTTTTCCAGGAAGTAAGGTTCGGCTCCTTGGTGTCCTTCAGGTGCAGTTTTGAAATTACCACCGAGTCGAGGCGCTCCTTGTGCAGCAGCAACGGAACGTCGTAAATCGTCTCGGCGTCAATCATTTCGATGACCGAGGAGGTTTCCACATTGCAGAACTGCGCCAATTTGCGGCGGATATCCAAACTGAGTGGGTGCTCTGTGCGGCAGGCCAAAATATCAGGCTGTACCCCAAGGCTAAGCAGTTCTTTTACAGAGTGTTGGGTGGGTTTTGTTTTGAGTTCTTTGGCGGCGTTGAGATATGGAACGAGCGTCAGGTGGATGGCTAGTGAGTGTTCTTTGCCCAGCTCCCAGCGCAATTGACGCACCGATTCGACGTAAGGCAAAGACTCGATATCGCCCACAGTGCCGCCCAATTCCGTCAACACGATGTCGTACTGACCCGATTGGCCCAGCAGGAGCATTCGCCGCTTTATCTCGTCGGTGATGTGGGGGATGACCTGCACGGTTTTGCCTAAAAATGCCCCTGCGCGCTCCTGTTCGATGACCGTCTGGTAAATCCGACCAGTGGTCACGTTGTTCGCCTGCGAGGTGGGCGTGTTCAGGTAACGCTCGTAGTGGCCGAGGTCAAGGTCGGTTTCTGCGCCATCGTCGGTGACGTAGCATTCGCCATGCTCATACGGGTTGAGCGTGCCGGGATCTACGTTGAGATAGGGGTCAAATTTTTGAATAGTGACTGAAAAGCCGCGCGCTTGAAGCAATTTGGCAAGCGAGGCACAAAGGATACCTTTTCCGAGCGAAGAGGTGACACCGCCCGTAACAAAGATGTATTTCGTCATAGTATGTGGTACGAATCGTTACGGGACGCAAAGGTAGACAACCAGATTGGGGAATTGGGGGATTTGTATCGGCGATTCTGGAAAAAAGCAGATGACCTCAAAAGAAGGTGGAATTACGCTAGATATTTTTATTTCACGCAGATATTACGCAGATTTAAAGCACAGATTTTACGCAGAAACCCAAGCACATTTAATTCTGTGTAAAATCTGTGCTTTAAATCTGCGTAGAATCTGCGCGAAACCCACCCTTAGGAAAATGTCCGGTAGTATGATCCCAAATCTAACGTCTATCCAGTTAAAATGCAATTTC
>JACMMM010000369.1 GCA_014379065.1 Saprospiraceae bacterium | reverse complement strand
TTTTCGAATATATTTGGTGTCAAAGGTTCGGGGAAAGTATTTGACGACGAGCGCTTTGTATTCGCTCTCTTGCTCCGGAAGTAATTTACAGGTGAGAAGCTTCATAAGATATCCAAAGTCATAACCGGAGTAGCATGATATCCATGTGACTTCCGGTAACAGGACAAGCCCAGACGGGATGAGCTGTGCACCAAAGTCCTCGGGGTCGATGCCATTCTTTTCCAGCATCTGAAAATCCACCCCACCTTTCTGATATCCTCACCCACCTCGGCGAAGACCGCGAAAACTATTTCAACGCCATTTCCCCACCCGTTATCCAGTCGAGCAATTTCGTGTTCCCGGATTTGACGGCGTTTCGTGAGGCATTTTCTGACGAATTGGAAAACCACGTGTACTCCCGTGGCAACAACCCCACTGTCGAAATCCTGCGCAAAAAACTCGCCGCACTCGAAGGCACCGAGGACGCCCTGGTTTTTAGCAGCGGGGCAGGGGCCGTGGCCGCAGCCGTCATTGGCAACGTAAAAGCGGGCGACCATATCGTGTGTCAAAAAGGCCCGTATTCCTGGACTTCGGCCCTGTTGCGCAAATTCTTGTCGCGTTTTGGCGTGGAGCATACGTTTGTGGACGGCACGAATATGCAGGAAATCGAGGCCGCGCTGCGCCCCAATACGAGCGTCTTGTATTTGGAAAGTCCCAACACGATGACCTTTGAATGCCAAGACCTCGCGGCTTGCGCTGCCCTCGCCAAATCACGGGGCATCGTGACCATCATTGACAATTCTTACTGCTCACCGCTCTATCAAAACCCTGCCGCCTTTGGCATTGATGTGGTGCTGCACTCCGGCACTAAATACCTCAATGGCCATTCGGATGTGGTGGTAGGCGTGCTTTGTGCCGGCAAAGCGATGGTGAAAAAAATCTTTGAATCGGAATTGATGACGCTCGGCGGCATCCTCGGTCCGCACGACGCAGCTTTGGTGATACGCGGGCTGCGCACGCTTCCACTGCGTTTGCAAAGAAGTTCAGAAAGTGCCCAGTGGCTGATTGAAAAATTGGACGGCCACGCAAAGGTGGAGCGCATCTGGTATCCGTTCCATCACTCCTTTCCGCAATTAGAACTGGCCAAACGCCAAATGCGCGGTTGCGGCGGGCTTTTTTCCGTGCAGTTCAAAACCGATTCGATGGAAAAAATGGAAGCCTTTGTTCATCGGTTGGAGCGATTCCTGATGGCCGTCAGCTGGGGTGGGCATGAGAGCCTCATTATTCCCACCATCGGTTTTTACAACATCCCAGGTCGGGCTGCGCCGCCCATGCCTTGGCAGTTTGTGAGGTTTTACATTGGCTTGGAAGATCCGGAATGGCTCTGGGAAGATTTAGAGCGGGCGATGGAAGCCTTATAATTGAACTCAATAAGAAAGGCCCTACTTGATTTTATACCAAGCAGGGCCATTTTTGTTTCAATAAAAAACCTAGTTTTTCTTGTCTGCTGCGGCTTTCTTGTCTGCCGCTTTTTTTTCCTTGCGCAATCGCTTTTCTTCTTTGCGCTCGCGCTTGCTCTCGGCGCGGTCGCGTTTGTCTTCGCGGTTATCGCGCACGTTTTCTTGTTTGTCGCGTGTATCTTCTTGCTTGTCGCGTGCCTTTTCGACGTCATCGCGCTTATTGCGCGCGCCATCTTCACGTTTCACATCGCGCACTTCTTCGCGGGCATTATCCAGATCTTTTTTTGATTTGCGTTTTTCAGCGCGGCGTTCGGCTTTGTTTTCGTCACGGCCTTGCTTGTTTTCTGCGCGTTCGCGTTTGTTTTCAACGCGGTCAGCTTTGTCTTCGGCGCGATCTACTTTGTTTTCGGTCTTTTCAACCACTTGAGGTTGCTGGGCATTAAGTGTGCTGACTGTAGCCAAAGTGAACAGGCAGCAGAAGAGAATGAGCGTGTTTTTCATGTGCACAAATTTGTGTTTGTTAAATGATTGTACTTTCTACCTGACTCAAAGAAGAAGCAGGCGATTAAGTTTAAACCTTAACGCTTTCTTATTGATGCCCTCTGTGCTACTGTCGCCCATTTGCCAAGCCTCATTCTCCATTTTTGAGGCAAATCTTTCCTGCTACCTTGCTGGCCGTTTTTCCATCTTTTATTTGAAAATGAAAAAATTACGAATCCTTCTGCTCTCCACGGCGATGACCGTCAGCCTATCGGCTCAAATCAGTTTTACCAACAAAACCAGGCTGCTCACACCTGTTGAACACTACAGCGGTGTGGCCATCGCCATCACAGATATGAATGGCGACGGGCTGAACGACATCGTTCGATTGAGCCAAGGTACCGGCCTCAACATCCAGTTCCAAACAGAGCCTGGCAAATCCTTCAGCACCTCAATCATAACCCCCGTTGATAATGCTTGGGGAATGTGCGCCGCCGATGTGAACAACGATGGCTTGGGCGACGTGCTGGCAGGTGGCTTTTACGACGGCGTGAAAATTGTCAAATCGAATAGCAACGGGACTTTTTCAACTCAAAATATCACCTTACCACAAACTTTCGTGCAGGGCGTAAACTTCGCCGACATCAATAATGACGGTTGGCTCGATGCTTTTGTTTGCCACGACGACAGCACGTCACGAATCTTTGGCAACAACGGTAACGGCACTTTTACTTACCAGCCAACCTGGATTGACATGACCGGTAGCTATTCCGGCAACTATGGCTCGGTTTGGAGCGACGTGAACAATGACGGCTACCTCGATCTGTACGTCGCCCACTGTCGCGAAGGCATGAACAACACCTTTGACCCCCCTCGCATCAACGAACTTTTTCTGAACAACGGCGACTACACCTACAAACGCGACCTTGCCAACGAATCCGGCTTGCGCATCGGAGCGCAAAGTTGGACCGCCGATTTTGGCGACATTGACAACGACGGCGATTTTGATTGCTTTATCACGAACCACGATGTAAACAGCCAACTGCTCGAAAACGACGGAGCGGGCCACTTCACGGACATCACGCTGGCTGCCGGTTTTGTGAGCGAAATCCAGGGGTTGCCCATTCAGGGAGTGTTTCGAGATTTTGACAACGACGGTTTTACCGATATCATCGTAGCGGGCGAAAAGCACTACATTTTCCACAACAACGGCGACAAAACTTTTAGCGCTATCGCCAACCCTTTTGATGCAAAGGAGATAGAATCGTTCGCCATAGGCGATCTCAATGACGACGGCTTCCAAGATGTCTATGCCGGATATGCCTATATTTATAACCAGATTTCTTGCACCAATGCCGATGTTTTGTGGATTAACAATGGAAATGACAACCATTTCTACGGACTAAACCTGCATGGGCAACAGAGTAACCTTAACGGCGTAGGAGCAAAAATTCGACTTTATTCCTCCCTTGGCATACAGACACGTGAGGTGCGTTCTGGTGAAAGTTATGGCATTAGCAACTCGCTTCAAATTCATTTTGGCTTGGGGCAGGTAACTCAAATTGATTCTGTTGTGGTCAATTGGCCTTCTGGGGTGCGCGATGTAATTTACCATCCAGAGATGGATCAATATGCCACCCTTCACGAAGGCGGCTGTATCATATCCCCTACTTCAATGATACCCGACGGACCGACTGTTTTTTGCACTGGTCAAAGTGTTGGGCTTAGCATATCGGATACTTTTAGCAATTACCATTGGAGCACTGGTAATACGACAGCGAACATTACAGCGACTACGCAAGGGCTTTACTATGTGACTGTTACGAATACCGAGGGCTGTACTGTAGTTGCAGGGCCTATTAATGTAGTGGTTGACCCTGTTCAAATTCCGCTTATCCATGCTTTGAGCGATTCGATTTTTTGTGAAGGCGATGAGGTCGTGCTGGTTAGTTCAGAAGCTGCTTCTTATCTATGGAATACGGGCGAGACGACCCAGTCAATTGCTGTCAGTCAAAGCGGCAATTTTACCGTGAGCGTACAAGGACTCTGTAGCCCCTTCAACGCTGCGCCTTACCATGTGCAAATGCTTGGTTCGGTCTTGCCCACGGCAATACCCGATACCGTTGAAATGGGAGAATCGGCCACCTTGATTGCCACCGGTGATCAAATTGCTTGGTATAGTTCACTCAATACACCTGCGATATTAAGTTTGAATGATACTTTGCTGACTCCGCCACTTGACACAACTACCACCTATTGGGTCACCAATACCTTGACCTACAACATTCCAAAAGAGTTTGTCGGGATGGTGAATCATGAAGGCGGCGTCAGCAGTGAAAATGGCTACAATGGCGGCTTAATTTTCGACTGTTTCAAGGCTTTTATTTTGGAGAAAACAAAAGTCTATGCATCAGTTGCGGGCAATCGAAAAATCGAGCTACTCAACAGCAACGGTGATGTCTTGCAAAGCAAAATAGTCAATATCCCTACTGGGACTTCTATCATAACCCTGAATTTTGATGTTCCGGTGGGGACAGACCTTTCGCTCACAACCAATAAGGCTTTCAATCAAACCAACGTCGGCTCTGCTGGCCCTAAACTGCGCCGGAGCAACGATGGTTGTTCCTTCCCTTATGAGATCCCGACTGTAGTAAAGATAAAAATATCAAGCGCTGACTGTGAACACTACTACTATTTCTACAATTGGCAAGTGGGTTTTCATGATTACGAATGTGAGAGCGACCGAGTGCCCGTAACAGCGGTGGTAAAAGAACCAAGCAGCACCGCTCCTTTACCCGCTTGGGCTGCCGGGCTAAGCATTTTCCCCAATCCGACCGAGGGCACGGTTCATCTTGACATTCAAGATTTTGCGGGTGGAGATCTTTCCGCAGCGGTCAAAAACGCACAGGGGCAAACGCTCCAAGTCCGCACATTCAATGCCCCTGCGGGCAATGCGTCTTTTAGCACTGACTTGGGTCTTTTGCCGGCGGGAATTTACTGGCTGGAATTGGCAGGTAAAGACGGTGTAGCACAGCGGAAGGTGGTGATACATTGAAAAAGGGCCACTAATTACACGAATTTACACTAATTTGATTCGTTTAAATTGGTGTAATTAGTGGCCAAAACCTCTATTTTTGTCCAAAATTTCTGCCATGGAAGGACAGGCACAATCAGCACCAGCGGGTAAAAAATCAGGCATCGCCAAACTTTACAGTCTGGAGGAATACTTCGACTTCGAATATAAAGCCGAAGGCAAGCACGAATTTTTGGACGGCAGAATCCGCGCAATGGCCTACACGTCGCCTGCGCATGGTGAAATACAAACCAATTTGATGGACGCTTTAGCAGGCTGCCTGAAAGCAAAATCTTGCAAACGCTACGCAGCCGACCGAATGATTTATGTGCCAGATTGCAATAAGGTTTTTTATCCCGATTTGGTCATCGTTTGTGGTGAGCAGGTGTTTCGCAACCACAAAGGCAAAATGAAGGCAACGCTCAATCCTTCTGTGGTCATAGAAATCCTTTCAGATAGCACCGAAGAAGAAGATCGCATTGACAAATGGGGCTGCTACCGCACCGTCCCTTCCCTCCAACAATACCTCATGGTGCAGCAAAATGCCCAAAGTATACACAGTTACCGCCGCAAATCAGAGCGCGAATGGGATTATTCCTATGCCAACAAGCCCGAAGAAGCCATTGCTATTCTGGACTGTCTGGTGCAGGTGAAAGAGGTGTACGCAGGGGTGGAGATTTAGGGAACGAGAGGTTCTGCGCCCGAACGGAGAAGTGACACTTTTTAAAAAAGTGTCACTTCTATTCCCGAAGCCTTGCCATCAAAATCAGATCAAATAGTTCGCCATTTTTAAGGGCCGCTTTGCGCATATAGCCTTCGCGCTCAAACCCGGCCTTTTCGAGCACCCGTACTGAAGTTGGGTTATAGGAATGGACTTTGGCTTCAATGCGCACCAAAGCCGGACGATTTTCAAACAGCCATTCGCACAATACCTGTACTACATTCGTCATGATTCCTTGCCCTCGGAACGGTTCGGCCATCCAGTAACCGATCTCGTCAAGATGACCTTCCACACCCATTAGCAGGAAACTTCCAATACCGCCAATCACACCATGTTCGGCATGACGGATGGACCAGTTGGACATGAATCCCTGTTTTTCGTAAGCTTCGCGCATATCGTTGACCCACTTTTCGGCGTCTGCCTCGGTATAGGGAGAAGGGATACGCAAAGTGTTGCGGTAAAGGACGGGGTCGTTGAGGTAGCGCACGAGGTTGGGCTTATCGCCCGGTTCTAAAAGCGTAAGCGCGATGTGCTCGCGGATGTGGATTTTTTCTTCCATGGCGAAAATGCTTTTGCGTTGTAATAACTGGAGGCGTGGAAATCCGAACTATTCCCGAATTCGTGCCATCAAAATCACGTCAATCAATGTCCCGCTTTTAAGAACTGCCTTGCGCAAATATCCCTCGCGCTCGAACCCGGCCTTTTCGAGCACCCGCGCCGAAGCGGGGTTGTAAGGATACACCTTGGCTTGTATGCGAACCAGCGCGGGGCGATTTTCAAACAGCCATACGCACAGCGCAGCTATGACATCGGTCATAATCCCCTGCCCTCGGAACGGCTCGGCCAGCCAGTAGCCGATCTCGTCGAAGTGGCCCTGTGCGCCAGATTTCATAAAAAATCCGATGCTGCCGATCATGCCATGTTCGGCATGGCGGATGGCCCAGTTGCAAGTGAATCCGAACTTTTCGCAGATCTCGTTTACAAGGATTAGCCATGCGTCAGCATCAGATGCTGCATAAGGAAAAGGGATGCTCGCCGTGTTTTGGCAAATGACCCGGTCATTTAGGTAGCGGATAAGATTTAGTTTGTCGCCCGGCTTAAATGGCGTGAGCGCGAGGTGCTCGTTGATGCGGATTTTTTCTTCCATGGCGGAGATGCTTTCCCGCTGTAATAACTGGCTGGTGGTAAAAGTTCCACGTGAGGGAAATCATCTTTTATTTGCCAAAGTAGGGTTTGATCAACGTGAGTTGTCATCCTGACGGGACCCGTCCGCATCAAGTGCGCTTTGCCCGAGTACTTGCCCTTTTGAGTGCTCGGGAGTGCATATACTCGGGCAAAGCGCACTTGATGCGGACAGGTCCCGTC
>JACMMM010000368.1 GCA_014379065.1 Saprospiraceae bacterium | reverse complement strand
TCTGTTAGACTTGCCCGATGAAGGGGCCGTGTGGTTCCGAAAAAACGCCGGACTTTATGCCATTGACGCCCGTTCAATGAAACTGCGAAAAAAAATGACCATTCCGCTTGCGTGGCGCAGCGTTTCAGGTTTGCTGGGGAAAGACAACGATGGGCTGTATTGGACGGGTGGTTGGTGGGGGAGGAATTTGGCACTTTTTCAGTCAGATGGCACCATTCAGCGCAAAATAAACGTGCCCTTCGATGGGATCCGAGATATGTTTCAGCAGCCGGGCGAAAACATTGTCTGGCTTGGCTCCACCACGCTGGCTAGCTACAATAAATCAACAGGACAGTGGGAGCAATGGCCGTCGGGTCCGGGATATTATGAAGGTTTTGCCATGGCACCAAAACTGACAACAGAACCTATTTTGTGGATGTACCCAATTGGGAAAGCGATTTTTTATGGATTCAACTTAAAGGAAAAAAAAATCGCTTACCAAATTCCAACCGAAAAAGTGCCCTCAAATCTGTTCCGTTGCAGCAATGTGGAGTGCTTATATGTTGATTTCGATAGTAACATCTGGATTGGTGGAAAGGAAGGCGTGTCCGTCGTTTTTTGCAACCAAAAAGAAAAAGATAAGTGGGGGAAACTATCAGTTGGTTATATCAACAATGCCCGAATTAAAAGCAATCCATTGATTATAGGTACTTGGGATATGCCAGATGGCAGCATAGCCGAGTGGATGAACGATGAGCAGGAATATGCTTACGTGGCACTTTCAAAACATTCAAAAGCCTGGTTTGAAGGAACCTTGATTGACGGGTCCATTATTTCGGGCAAACGCACTTTTATTGATACCGAGAACGGCGCCCGGTTGATTTCGGATATCACGTATTTCCTAAATGAAAATGGCTTATGGGAAGAGAAAATAAAAGGTCATGCAAATACTTCTGTTTTGATAAAGCACAATATTGATAAAAGCAGAGTAGTGGTTTGCAGAGGAAAAAATTTTGACCCTGCAACGGATATCTCGGGCACTTGGGATTTATGGGTTGGATATAATTCCTATTATTTTCAAGATGACGATTTTTTAGCAATAGTATCTCCCAACCATTTATTAAGAATGAAAAAATCGGGCAAAGAAACTTGGAAGGGCTATCAAGTCAGAGCTTATGGTGGTTGCATGACGAAGATGGAAGTCAAGTTGTCCGTAATAAAAAACGATTCCATATTTGTAGAATGGAAAGCGCTTGACAGCAATTGCGACCTCCAAAAAGGCCAACAGGGCACTGATGTATTAAGGCGGTTTAAGGCAATGTCAGATAACGACTCCGTATTCATTACCGAATTTCGCATTTTCGATGAGTTTCAGCCCGTAGTCCCAGCACATTATGGGGCAAAAGAATTGGTGATTGACCACAGCCAAAACTTCATCTCCTTCGACTTTGCCAGTTCTTCTGACCCAAAAACGACTACTTTTTATTACCAGCTCGAAGGCTTCGACAAAGGTTGGTTTATGGCAAGAATGCAACGCTCGGCCACCTACACCAATCTCGACGGCGGCTCCTACGTGTTCCGGGTGCGGGCGACCGACTCCGAGGGCAACGAGCTTTTGGGAAATGCGCAGTTTCGGCTGCGGGTCATGCCGCCTTTTTACAAAACATGGTGGTTCATTGGCATCACTGCCATTCTGTTTTTTGGCCTCGTCCGGCTCTTTTTCCAGTACCGCCTGCGCCAGCGGCTGGAAAAAGAAGCCATCCGCCTGCGCATCGCCCGCGACCTCCACGACGAGATAGGAAGCACCCTCAGCAGCATCAGCATCCTCTCCGCATCTGCCCTGCACGGCGTTCAAAAAGACCTTGACAACGCCCGCTTCGGCAATATCGGCAACAAAGCTCGTGCCGCCCTCGATAGCATCAGCGACATCGTATGGTCGGTCAACCCCGAAAACGACTCCATGGAAAAAGCGTTGGCCCGCATGAGCGCGTATGCCTCTGAAATGCTCGAAAATGTCGGGGCGGAACTGCACTTTGAGGTGGGCAGCGGGGTGGAATCCTTGTCGCTGCCGATGGAAAAACGAAAGGATTTTTACCTTATTTTTAAAGAAGCGATCCACAACTGCGCCAAATACGCCCGCGCCAAAGAGGTATGGGTAGCAGTGAAAAAAGAAGATAACACCTTGGTTTTTAGTATAAAAGACGACGGGGTTGGCTTTGAAATGGGAAATACAGAACCGGGAGCGCGGAATTTGGGCGGGAATGGGCTTCGGAATATGCGGAGCCGGGCGGCGGCGTTGGGTGGTGGTCTGGATTTGATCTCTGCGCCAGGGTTAGGGACAGAAATTCGATTGAAACTGCCTTTATAGTCAACGCAAAGTTGTTTTGAAGTTATCAATTCTACAACAGGCTGGTTTTCAATCGAACCAATCGTATCAATCGAGCCAATCGAAGTGCTGTCCCCCTTTCATGGGATTGTCAGCCCAAATAGATGTCCTCACCTTTGCAACACGTTTAATTCAAAAAAAATCACATGCCCATCCGAACCTTAATATACGAAGATAACACCGACTTACGTGGCGCCTTGGCAGCCCTGATCGGTGGTGCAGATGGATTTGAACTCACGGGCGCCTTCGACAACTGCATGGGCGTGGTAGAACAGGTGGCCGCCCTGCACCCCGATGTGGTGATGATGGACATTGATATGCCCGGCATGAGCGGCATTGAAGGCGTGGCACGGTTGAAAAAAGCACATCCCAAGGTGGAGGCGCTGATGCTCACGGTGTTCGACGACGATGATCGGGTGTTCCAAGCGGTGTGCGCCGGGGCGAGCGGTTACCTGCTCAAAAAATCAACGCCTGAGCGCATCCTTGAAGCCTTGCGAGAAGTGACCGAAGGGGGCGCACCCATGTCGCCCGTCATTGCCCGGAAGGTGTTGCAACTTTTCCCGGGCAAACCCGCCGAGCGCGATGTGGATTTGGACAAACTCACCACCCGCGAAATGGAGGTGCTCAAAACCTTGTCGCGCGGTTTTAGCTACAAAATGGTGGCCGCTGAGTTGAATATCAGCTTCGAGACGGTACGCACCTACGTAAAGCGTATTTATGAAAAGCTGCAGGTACACTCGGTAAGCGAGGCGATTGCGAAGGCGTTTTTGAAGGGGAAATGATGTGTAGGGCTTGTCCCCCTATCATGGGATTGTGGGCAGAAAACAGCGCCAATACCTTTGTATTAAATCTCACTAAAATTAAATGAAAAATTATGAAACCATTACTCTTGATTTTTGCGCTTTTCTGCCAATTTGCAGTATACGCACAGGTGCTGCGCCCTGATGTGACAGCGGCTGCCGGAACAACGCAAGTAGCTACCACGGGGAACGCAATCCTTAGTTTCACCGTGGGCGAAACGGCCATTACCACCCAAAATCAACCCGGCATTTCCTATGGACAGGGTTTTCACAACGGCGTCGCCGGAAGCACCGTCGCTATCGCAGACCTTGATTTGGACGCGTGGCAGCTTCGCATCTTTCCCAGCCCGGCAAGCCACACTTTATTCATCCATTTTACCCCACCTGTGGAAGGCGCTCAGCTGCTGGCATCGCTTTGGAACCCTTTGGGCCAATGCATCAGTAAGCCGGTAATGCTCGAAAAACAGGAACAGCAAACTTTTGATGTCGGTTCTCTGCCCCCAGGCATCTACATGCTCCAACTCAGCGACTTATCGGGCCGCAGCAGAAGCATTCCATTTGTCAAAATATAACCCCTTCCAATCCTCTTTTGAACCAATTTTTTCACTAAAAACTCACCTCAACATCATGAAAGCAATTTATTTTATGCTGACACTGCTGTCGGCCTTCACT
>JACMMM010000367.1 GCA_014379065.1 Saprospiraceae bacterium | reverse complement strand
GAATACCGATGTGAGGCCCGTAGAATTTGTAGGCGGAGCAAACAAGGAAGTCGCAGCCAATCGCGCGGACATCAGGCAGGCAATGTGGGGCGTAGTGAACAGCGTCCACGAGAACCAAGGCGCCGGCTTCATGGGCTATGTCGGTTGCGATGCGCACATCGTTGATGGTGCCAAGCGCGTTCGACGCCGCGCCTATTGCGACCAGTTTCGTTCTGCCGTTGATGAGGCGACCGAAATCATCCATGTCGAGCCGCCCCGTCCCCGGAATCATTTTCACGGTGCGCACACAGAGGCCACGATCCTTCGCCAGTTTGGGGACCAATTCGAGCCCTTTTTGGGTCTCAAAAGTCCGCACGCCCTTGACGTACGGGAGCAGGGAGTCGAGCAGCGCGGCGCTCTGGGCCTCAGGGATATAGGTAGAAGGGTTGTTCATGTTCTGCAAAGGCAGGGTGGCAGGACCGAAATTGATCACGGACAAGGGGTTGTCCACGGGCGGCTTTCCGATGGTGGCGGTTTGGGCAAGCGCAAAATGGGCGGCGGCAAGCCAAAGGGCGGTCACCAGTTGGAGGGTAGAATGCTTCATAGTCAAGAAGATTTTTTGAAAAGAAACTGGTTAGGATATGCCCCGGACCTCTGTTCCGGGTGAGTTTTTGAAATCAATGGTGTAGAGATATATCGCTTCGAGAGGCAAAAAGTAAACTAAAACATTTTATCATCCTGTTTATTCCTGAATCAAAAACTCCACCCTTCGGTTTTTTTCATTGGGAACGCCTGCCTGCTCTCTTACCAAAGGTCGCGTGTCGCCATATCCTTTTGTTGTAATTCGCTGAGCAGCAATTCCTTTTTGCGTCAGATAAATGGCCACGGTTTGGGCGCGTTGCTCGGAAAGCAGCAGGTTTTTGGCGGCATCGCCAATATGATCGGTATGGCCTTCGATGGCGAGGCCGTATTTCGGGTTGCGCAAAAGGAAACCAGCCAACCTGTCCAATTCGGGTTCCGATTCAGGCAACATGATGCTTTTGCTTTTTACGAAGAGGATGTTTTTGGGCAGGTATTTTTCCAGGGTATCCTTGGCGATTTTGGCGGGTTTCAAAGGAGTTGGCAATTGTTTTGCCACCGGCTGTTTGGCCGTCGGTATTACTGGTTTGGTACTCGTCGGTGTAATAGGCTTGGGCGGCGAAACGGGGAGAGAAAAGAAGCGACTGTCAATTAGATGGTCGTTGTACCCGAGCAAGCCTTGGAAAACGGGCGCCTCGCTTGGCAACTGCCAAAAGAGTTGGATTTCGCCTTCAAAGAGTGCGTTGAAATACTCCACTTGAAGACTGTACTGTTGCCCTGCCTTCAAGTAAATTTCACCCACAAATCGTTCAGAATCGTGCATTCCCCAAGCATTGATTACCTTTTTACCGTCCACCATAACGCGGATGCCATCGTCCACATGGGCGCGAAACAAATAGGTGCCGGTTTCAGGAGATTTTATCTTACCCGTCCAACGAACCGAAAAAACATGAGGGTCAAGCCCGGGCGCGGGCGCGACGTTGTCCCAAACAAAATTGATCTGGGCATCTGTGCGGGTCAGCACTTTTTGGTCAAAATTCTTGCCGTTGAAGTATTCGGCCAGGAGGCCCTGTTGTGCGTGAACATTGGAGGAGAGACTGAGTAAGGAGATGATGAATAGGAAGAGCGATTTTGAATCCATAGCTTGAATATTTTTGGCAAAAAAGCGGGCAATCCCGAATTCTGGCCATAAAAATTCGATGCGGTATCCAACTAATTCGATGGACAAAGGATGTCAGGCAAAAGATTGATGTTAGGCACTCTTAATGACGAGGTTGACGTAGCTTTTTTTGACAGAATTAACAGGAAGAACAGGATTTTTCTTCCAAAAAGGACGCTACTGCCAAGCGTTTGCCGTGCATATCGTTTCCCGTAGGGAATTCCTGTTTATAGTTTTTTCAGCATCATCTCCCAAACCCCGTATGGGGTTGCCATTCGCAGTGTCAGGCAACCCCATACGGGGTTTTTAAAATTGGTCCTTGATTTACTATAAACAGGAATTCCCTACGGGAAACGATATGCACGGCAAACACTCGGCTGTATAGCTCTTTAAAATCCTGTTGATCCTATAAATCCCGTCAAAAAACACTCCCTTGCAGTCGTCATTCGCTCCTCAGTGAATTAATCGGGTTCGCCAAGGCCGCCCGCACACTCTGAAAACCCACCGTCAAAAATGCCACGGCCACTGCAACTGCCCCTGCTACTGCAAACATCCACCACCGGATATCAATGCGGTACGCAAAGTCAGCCAGCCACTTGTTCATGAAATAATACGCAATGGGCGAGGCGATGACAATGGCTATACCCACCAATTTCAAAAAATCTTTGGTCAAAAGTCCCGTGATGCCTGCAACCGATGCGCCCAAGACCTTTCGGATGCCGATTTCTCTGGTCCGGTTAAGCGTCGAAAGCGTTGCCAAACCAAACAAGCCCAAACACGCTAGAAACACGGCGATGCCGCCAGCCCAACCAATGGTCGTACTCATCCGGGACTCGGACGCATAAAATTTCGCGAGGTTTTCATCCAAAAAGGTATAGCGGAAAGGCAAAATTGGCTCCGCACTGGCCCAAGCGGACTGCATTTGGTCGAGTGCGCGGCGCGGGTCTCCGGGAGCGATGCGCACGAAAAACTGTCGCGGCATGCGGTCATGGAACATGGTGAACATCATCGGGTACACCTTTTCGTGGAGCGAGCGGAAATTATAATCGCGCACCACGCCGATCACAACGGGGTTGCGCTTTGGGTCGCCGGCATTGTAGCCGGTGAGTACCTGGCCGAGTGCCGTTTCGTTCGTCCAACCGAAATTACGGACGGCGGTTTCGTTGAAAATTACCGAAGTCACACTGTCCTGCACCAAGTTTGGGTCGAAGTTTCGCCCGGATACAAGGGGTAGTTTCAGAACGCGGAGATATTCCGGGTCAATAAAATGTTCAAAAATTGTTTTGGTCTTCCCCTGATAATCGAACCGGTTGTTCCCCGCGTTCACACCAGCGCCGAGTGCAAATTCTGCGCCGCTTATACTTCCAATTTCCGGGCGATTGGCCAGAGCCTGACGAAAGCGGGCAAGGGTTTTAGCCGGGTCTGCCATACCGTCGGCATTCACCATCACGACGTTTTCTTTCTCAAAACCAAGGTCTTTCGAGCGCAAAAAATCCATCTGTCGCAACATGATTAAAGTGCAAGCGATGAATCCGACCGAAAGCACGAATTGAAAGGTGACGAGCGATTTGGTGAACCAGTTTTCCCCGCCAATTTTAAACTTGCTTTTCAAGGTTTCAAGCGGTGAAAAACCGGACAGCACGAAGGCCGGGTAGCTGCCTGCCAAAGTGCCGACCAGCAAGGCAAGCCCCGGGACAAGCCAAAAAAGTTCGGGGAATTGTTTGAAATCAAACACCAACTGCTTGTCTGTCAATTGATTGAAAACCGGCAGCAGCCCGGTAGCCAAGGCTATGCCTGCCGCTGTTGAAAGGCTGCTGAGCAAAACAGCCTCCACCAAAAATTGTCGGGAAAGTTGCCCCCGGCTCGCGCCAACGAATTTGCGCACCCCAATTTCTCGCGCCCGGCCTGCTGAACGCCCAATCGCCAGCGTCGTAAAATTGATACAGGCGATGAGCAAGATAATGCCGCCGATTGCCAGTAATATTAGCGAAAGGGATGGATTCATACCTAAATCCGGGTCGTGGTGCAGCGACTGAATGGGCAAAAGGCCGTAGGTGACGGGCGGCTCCGTTTTGCTCCATAGGCCGTTTGCGCGGAGTGTTTTTTCTACATCGGGATAGTATTTCAGGAAAAACTGGTCCATCCGGGCCGGGTCTTTTGGCAAGCTGGATCCCGGGCGCAACTCGACGAACGTTTGCATGGACAATTGGCCCCAGTTCGTCGCGGCTTCCCTGCCGCGTTCGCTGGCGGCGAATTTTTCAAGCGGCATTAAAATGCCCAACTGGAGCGTCGAATTGGAGGGCAAATCCTGTACGATTGCAGCTACAGTAAACGGCTCGAAATGATCTCCCCCGACGATATTGATTTCCAGTGTTTTGCCCGTTGGGTTGGGTTCCCCGAACAGTTTCTGCGCCATTTTCTTGGTCAAAACGACGTTGTCCGCTGCGGCGAGTGCGGAGCCTTTATTCCCGTATAAAAACGGAAAACTGAACATCTCGAAAAACGCCGGATCCACAAAACTTGCCGACTCTTCTACCACGCCGTTCGGGGTGCGGACTAAGAAGGTCTCTCCCCTACCCTGCAATCGCGCAAACCGTTCGACATCGGGCAAATCAGCTTTCAAGGCCGGGCCAAGCGGCATCGGCAAATCGCTCAATTTTTGGGCGGGCTGGCCACTTATTTCACCGATGCCTTCATAAACAGCGAACAAGCGTTCGGCTTTTGCATGAAAACGGTCGAAACTGTACTCGTTCAGAACGTCCAACAAAAACAGCGCGAAACAGGCCAATCCGACGGACAAACCTACGATGTTGATGACGGCAATGCCCTTGTTTTTCCACAAAGCGCGTAGGGCAATGGTGAGGTAGTTTGATAGCATGGTAAAAACGTTATTCACTGCGCAACGAATTGACCGGATTTGCCAAAGCCGCCCGCACACTTTGAAATCCCACCGTCAAGGCCGCCACGCCAAACGTGACCAACAGCGAAAGCACGAAAATGCCCGCCCCCAACGAAATCCGATAGGCATAGTCCTGCAGCCAGGCATCCATGACCCACCACGCAAGCGGGGCTGCCAACACAAAAGCGATGACAATCAATCGGGTGTATTCTTTCCCAAAGAGCCAGAGTATGCCGGCAACACCGGCGCCCAAGGTTTTACGGATGCCAACTTCCTTGCGTTTTTGTGCCACCAGGAAGGTTGCCAAACCGTACAGACCAAGACATCCAATAAAGATCGCGATCCCCGCAAAACTGCGCGCCAAACGCATGATCATGGTTTCTGTTTCCAATTGCTCGCCCACGCGCTCATCCATAAACTTGGACTCGTAGTAATTGTCGGGGAAATGTTGCTCCCAAACGCGCTGGATTTGCGCCAACACGGGGGCAGGATTGCCGGGATTGAGTTGGACGGCACAAGTAGTGTAATCGTCGGCGCGAGAACTGATTGCGATGGCAGCGATGGGCTCTGCCAGAGACCAGTTGTGGAAATCGCGCACAACCCCCACCACAGGGGCTTTTACACTGCCCAGCGAAATCTTTTTGTTCAGGATTTCATCTGGGGAAGCGAGGTTTAATTTCTTTACAAAGGTTTCATTTACAATGAATTCGCGGGTGGTGTCGCTCGGTTGCAGGTTGCGCCCAGCTACCAATTGCAAGCCAAAGGTTTCGAGATACCGGGCATCAGCCGGTTTGGCGTTTGCCAACCAGGCTTCGCCTTCGGGGCGGTTTTCAAAGGTAACGCCGGTCTGATTGTTGGAACTCGACGTGGGCGGTTGGTAGCAAAGCGACACGCTTTTCACCCCGGCCAACTGCGAAATCTGCTGCTGCAGACTGTTACTCTTGGCGCGATCGGGCACTTCGAGGGTCAATACCGTACCCGGACGAAAGCCCCAATCGGCATCTTGCGCGTAACGCATCTGCGCCGTAACCACGGCTGCACCGATGATAAGTATCTGGGAAATGGCAAATTGCGTCGTCACCAATACCCGCCGCATCGAAAAACCACCCTTCGTGGGCAACTCCGAGGCACCTTTCATCGAAATCACCGGATTGAACCGCGCCTGCATCAGCCCCGGGTAAAAACCTGCCAAAAACGTCAAAAAAACACCCAAAACCACTGAGAAACCCGCCAGCGCAATCACTGTGGGATTGTCAAAATGAATGGTTTCGTCCAGCCACGCGTTCATGTAGGGCATGGCAAGCCAGGCAAGCAAAAAACCAACGGCGAGAGATGCCAAAACGATCAGGCCTGTTTCGGACATAAATTGCCAAAACAACTGTCCGCGGGTGCTGCCCAGTGCTTTGCGCACGCCCACTTCGCGCACTCGGGTGAGGGCTTGTGCGGTAGCCATGTTGATAAAATTGACGCAGGCCGTGATGAGCAGAAACAAACCAATGAACCCAAGCGCCCAAAGGAATTTCTTGTCCATACCGGCACCGTAGTCCGTGTCAAAATGCAGACCGAGCATAGGCTTGGCCTTGTACTGAAACAGGTCGTCCTTCTCAGGATGTGGGTATTTTTTGCGGAATTCAGCCATCATGGGATCCATTTCGCTCAAAGCATGGCCTTCTTTTAGCAGGGCAAAACAATAATTTTCGCCCCGTGCACCATCCCAGGAATCCAGGTCTTTCGCAACGTCCGGAATGGTTTTCAAAGTGGCCCAGGAGGCCAGGATTTCGTGTTTGTAATCCGTGTTTTCGGGCAAATCTTGCATAACGCCGACCACCCGCAGATCTGTTTGGTTGTTCTGCCGGATTGTTTTCCCAATAGCCTCGGTTTCACCAAAATATTTCCGGGCCAATTTTTCGGAAAGTACCACCGTATTGGGTTCGGCCAAAGCCCCCACATCGCCCCGCAGCAGAGGCAGGTCGAGGATATCAAAATACTCAGGCTCTACCCAGGCGAATTTTTCTTCCTCCTTGTATTTGTCCTTGCCACCTGACTGGTTGGCGACGCTGATGAGCACCTCATCTTCGCCAGAACGCATGGCCGTTTTTTCCACAAAAGAGCATTCTTCGCGCAAGGTTTTTGCCATGGGCGTGGGCACGCCGGGGAAGGGCATCACGCTTTCCGTTTTCACATCCATCATGATACGCAGGATGCGGTCGGCGTTTTTGTGGTAGGTATCGAAACTGAGGTGGTACCGAATCAGCGTAAAAATCAAAATGCTGCAGCCCACGCTCAGCGCCAGTCCGAGGATGTTGAGCGAGGTGTAGGTGGGCTGTTTGGCGAGTTTGCGGAGGGCAATTTTTAGATTGTTCTGGATCATAAACCTTATAGGGGGATTAACCACATAGTTCACATAGAGCACATAGTCCGATTGTCAAAACTATGTGCTCTATGTGAACTATGTGGTTTTATCAAATACTTAGGAGTTAATATCATCCACGCGTTCCATCACAATGGTTTCATCCCCTTTATCCGTATGCCGCAAAAGATGCCATTTATCATCGTTCACCCTAGACCAGGTCATGGGGTTCAAGCCAGGAGCCAATGGGTCGAATCGGATGTTTTTTGCGCTGATCCAGGTCACCATCCATTGCCGGTTTTGGCCGAAGTAATAGTGGCCATCTTTCCAAATGACAAACTGAGAGGCCTTTTGATTCCCGTCCACTGTTCTCGTGACTTCCAGGATATCATTGGTATGAAACAGGAACGATTGCTCCATCACGCGGCCATTTTCTTTTCCTTTCCATACGCCCGTCAGCCATTTCAAGTTTTGCAGGGCCGAACGGTCGTATTGGGTATGATAAGGCTCTGGTTCCAGGGTTGTGATTTCGGGGCTGCCAAGGGGCAACTGATTGGTGCAGGAGGTGATCAGCGCAAACAAGAAAACAAAAAGTAGGGAGCGTAACATGGCGAAAGATTTTTTAAATGGTGCTTGCCATGTTGAAGGCAAATTAATTGCCAAGGATTCAAGTGATTGTTTTTCAATGGTTTAGGACTTGTTTTTATAAACAAAAATGCCCGAAAGCGAACGGGGGTGTTCGGAATCGGACAGTTGCATTTGGCTAAACCTTCCAATATCTATCTCAACTTCATCTTTTTTCCTGATCTCAAAAGCTTCATTGACCAATTTCGCAGCTTGTTTTAATTTAGCTGTCCTGACATTATACTCTTCTGTCAGCGTACCAATTCTTTTTTGCAGTTTCT
>JACMMM010000034.1 GCA_014379065.1 Saprospiraceae bacterium | reverse complement strand
TTTTGCTGGGAACTTGGTCGCTTCCGGGCATAGTGGTGGCTGCTTGTGCTTTTTGCATAGCAATAAGAACTAAGGTTTGAAATTCAGGTGGGTGAAGGCGGGCGCAACGGCTCATCCGCTACGCCCTGGTACTTTCATTTCGTCGAACCTTTCAGGGGAAACGAGCCCCTACCCGGCACAGCTTACTGTGCCGGGAACCTTTAAAGGTGAAGTAGCGTCCAAATCAATTGACGCTATAAATGCAACAAACACAAGGCAATAGATAACAGGCGGAGTTATTCCGCCGGCTCATCTTCATCCAAAGAGTCGTAGATCGTCTCTTGCTTCAGTTCCACCACTTCCGTCCAGGTAAGTCCGTACTTTTCCTGGTCCTCCCGCGCTTCTAAAATGGCCTTAGCCCGGCTTTGCGCCTTCATCCTTACCGCCATTATTTCGGGCTGCTGCCTGGCGTCGGCCAGTGGGTCGGGCTCCATCCATGCGCCCGGCATGTGGGGCATCATTTCCGTGCTTTTGAAGCGCAGGTAAAATTTTAGCATCGTGTTGAAATTTTGAAGTGAGATCAGGGGAGGGGAAGATTTTATCGCTGCCATACTCGGGAGGCAGGGTCCCACTTTTTAAATGCTCGCTGATCCAGCTGTGATATTCCTGTAGTTCTTTTGGCAAATATGCCCTTGAGCTCGTGCCACCTAAATTCAGGGGATGTAAATGCCCATATGCTTCACCTTTTCTCAGGAGAATGGGTTTCCAACCCATAATATTGATGGCATCCGCTTGGGTAACCCAATAAATTGCCATCGAGGCCACCCGAATCTTTTCCATAGCTTCCAGGATCTCTTTGCTCATGGCTGCGCGAATGGCTCCAGCAGCCATGGTCTCAAGTGCCTCTGGATTAAACTGTAACAGCGGCTGGTTGTGCATCGTCGTAGTTTTTAGACATTTCTGTAAAATATTCGCCTAAACCCAGCGATAGTTTGCGCGCATTTGCCCTCAAAGTGGCACGTTCTTCTTTCAAGCGGATGATTTCTTCTTCATCGGCTTCGAATTGTTGGATGACACCCGTTGCAAAAACTTCTTGCATGAAGCCTTTTTCGAAGGCTTTTGCCAAAATGCCGTTTTGTGAGCCCTCAGAATCGTTTTTGATGGCAAACGTAATGTTGGCGGGCGCGATACCCAAGGCTCTTGCTGCATTTCTATTCGAGTGAAATGCGTTAATGAAGATTTCTAAAAATCTTTTTTTTCCTGACATTGTTTATTTGCCTATCTTTAAATTTGATGATTGTGTATTAAGTGCTGTCACTGCTACTTGATGCTGATTCAAAATTATATCAATTATTATTGATAGGGCAAAACTAAACATCATTTGGTTGTCCTCCAAATTTTTTTTAAAACTTTTTAAACAATGGAGCCAAATAAGCGGATGAATGCCTGGAGAAAGGCAAAAGGATATAGTACACGACAGTTGGAAATATTACTCGCTGATGCCATGAAGCCAGATTACCCGGACGGTTTCCCTTCCGGCGTCCAGGTATTTCAGAGCGACATCTCCGATGCGGAGAATGCCGTATCGGAAAAGAAATTCCATAAGGTGGCCAACGCGATCTACAA
>JACMMM010000366.1 GCA_014379065.1 Saprospiraceae bacterium | reverse complement strand
TTACAGGAAATGCCCAATTGCTGATTGATTTGAGCGGCAAAAAGAATTTCCCCAATCACGATAAAGCGGATGTGTGGCCACAAGGCGGCTTACAAGGCATGGCTTTTCACCCCGATTTCAACGACAATCCCTACTTCTACGTGGCTTACGTTTACAGGCTGGATAGCTGCCGGGCAAACACAGAGGAATGTTATTTTAAAACCAAAATCGTCCGCTATAAGTACAATATGAGTACTCAAACCTTGTCGGATGAATTAGTCATCGTGGATACAATTCCTGGCAGTACGGATCACAATGGTGGCCGTTTGGCAATAGGCCCGATTGCCGAAGACATGGATTTTCTGTTTTATGGTGTAGGCGAAATGGGGGCTGGACAACTGGGCAATTCAGAACGCCCTCACCACGGACAAGACCCGAACTATTATGAAGGTAAAATCCTACGGTTTAACCTTAGTCCTGATAATGACTCTGAGGATTTTGATCAATGGATACCCAATAATAACCCTTTCAATACATCTGATAAGCAAAGTGCCATTTGGTCATTAGGGCACCGCAACCCGCAGGGTCTGGTATTTTCACCCGATGGTATCCTGTATGAATCTGAACACGGCCCTTATTCAGATGATGAAATCAATATCATCGAACGTGGCCACAATTACGGATTCCCGCTCATCATGGGCTTTGCCGATGGGAACTATGACGGAAGCAGGGCAGGCGACGGGATTACGATGCCCGAAGTCGGTAGTGAAGCGCTAAATCGTACTGAAATAGAGCAGATTTACCCATACAGTGATCCCCTTGGAAGTTTTTTCGCACCCTCACAAAGTGAGGTTTCGACGCTTTATTCCAATGATGTAAACAATACGCCCCCATTTGCTAATTATTACCTGTATTACCCGACCATTGCTCCTTCAGGCATTGATTATTACCATTCAGATGCTATTCCAGGTTGGAAAAATTCGCTGCTAGTCACCAACCTGAAACTTGCCAGTGTATTCCGCTTGAAACTTTTGAACAATGGAACCTCGATCGTAAACGACACAACTCCATATTTCAATGGTCTGGGCAGGTTCCGTGACCTTGCCATCTCCCCAGACGGTACCAAAATTTATGTTTCTACCGATAGCATTGGGGCCATAAAAGGCGCACCAGGTGAATCGGTACAGCCACCGAACAAAGGCTGCATACTGGAATTCACCTACCTGACGACTGGGACTGATGAAGCCGTTCTGAACGACAAAATTCAATTGTTCCCCAATCCGACCGAACTTGGTTCTACAAATTTGAGCCTGAACCTGGGTTATGAAGCGGAAGTATCCGTTGATCTCTACGATGTAGCAGGTAAGAAGATTACTACATTGATTCCATTGGAAAAAGCAACTTCTATTGACAGAAGGATTGATATGGGGCCATTTCAAACCGGTGTTTATTTCCTGAAAGTTCAAGTGAATGACTCAACCATGGTCAGGAAACTGGTGCACATTTAATTATTACTGCACCGAAGTAATTTGTAAATGCCGAGGCCGAATTTCAGTAATTAAATAATTTGGTCTCGGCGTTTACGATATAATTTAAATAGAAAAATCTATGAACAAAGGATTAATCGCCAAAGCATCCATTAGCATCAATGCTTCCGCTGCTAAAATATGGGATGCGCTTATCAACCCAGAAATGATCAAGCAATATATGTTTGGAGCGGATACAATTTCAGATTGGAAAGTAGGAAGCCCAATTGTTTGGAAAGGTGCCTGGGAAGGAAAACCTTATGAAGATAAGGGAGTAATTCTTAAAATAGAGCCCGAAAAAACACTTAAATACTCGCACTTTAGCCCGCTTGAAGGGCTGCCCGAAGTGTCAGAAAATTATCACACGGTTACCTATAGGCTGTCAGATAAAGGATACGAAACCAACGTCTCGCTCTCTCAAGACAATAATGCAAATGAAAAAGCGCTGGAAAATTCCGAGAAGATGTGGGGGAATATGTTGACTGAACTAAAGAAACTATTGGAGAAATAGAGTACTCAAACAACTTCTTAAATTTGGGCTTGTAAAAACTCACCTGACAAGTCAGCTTTATGATTAAACCTTACATCCGCTTGCTGCTAGCTGCCCTCAGTGTCAGCACCAGCGCATCCGCCCAACTACCTGATTCTTGCGCGGCCTCCACCCTGGTACGCCAACACTACCTCGGCAGTGCAAAAATCATCGCCCTCCGCCAAATGCTTGGCGACCCCGCTTGGGCGGACTCAGTGTACATTCCTGCCGTTATTTACAATCCGGTGTTGCAAGGCCTGTCGGCAGTATTTAATGCCACCCAGTTCCCGGAACGTGACACCGTGACGGAATGCCTCGACATTCAGGCGGCAAATACGCCCGTCAGCCCAGTGGGTATTTCGCTCGTGGTGAATGATACCAGCACTACCTGGGCTAAAAACCTGCATCAAGGAATTTTTCCCACGGGCAATACCACGGTGGACGATTTGTTTCTGCGCTACCACCTGAAAAAAACGAGCAGTTATCAGTTCAGCAAGTTTTTCTTTTTCCTTGAAAATGAGGAGCCGTTGAACACGGTAGCCTTGGCTAAACTTTTCAACAACATTCCAGACACACATGCTGATGCAAATTCGTCTATCGGCGGTGGTAACGATATACGGCTCGATACCGTTGGGGGAAGTGTGACACTCCGTTACAGCACTGGTTGGGGTGATTGCCCGGCAGGCTGTATTTTCAAACGCAATTGGATCTTTCTTGTACAGCCCAACTGCTCGGTACAGTTCCTCGGCGCACAGGGCGACCAACTTACTTCAGAAGTTTCTTGCAACTCCACTTATGAATGCTATACAACGCCGCTCTGTATGCCCTGGTTGCAAGATTCCCTCCAGCATTACGCTGCCCAATTCCCCGATTGCACGCCAACACAACCACCCCTCAGCGTGACACTTTATCAGAACTTCAGTTCCATCCCCGTGTTGGGCATCCATGGGATCATTGGCATTGATGCTGAGTTTACCGACTTCTTTTATTGTGATGGGACTTATATCGGGAGCTGCTCGATAACCATCGCTGGCCCATTTTGTACGCCTACCTATTTGTTCGATTTCCAACATGGGGATATTATCTGGGATTGCACACAGCCGTTGCCCACACCTGCCAACTGCACTTCGGCTGCGCCTGTGCCAATCTCCGAGGCGCTCTCCTTTCAATTGTCGCCCAATCCGTCTGCCAGCGGGCAAGTGGTGTTGCGGGCCAGTTTTGGCACACCCGCCAAAGGGCGTTTAAGTGTGGTAGATCTATATGGGAAATGTATTTTGGAAAAAACGTTCGAGGCTGAACAACTGGTTGATCCGCTCAATCTAGAGGGGCAAAGCCCGGGGGTTTATTTGGTGCGCTTGGAAGCAGCTAACCGTATCTCTACCCGTAAGTTAGTGCTTTTGTCGCCTTAATTCTACTTTGTCACCTTAGCCGCGTTACCGCCGAGCGTTTGCCTGTGCATATTGTTTCCCGTAGGGAATTCCTGTTTATAGAAATGAGAGCCAATTATTAAAAACCCCGTATGGGGTTGCCTGACGCTGCGAATGGAAACCCCATACGGGGTTTTGGAAACGGCGCTGAAAAAACTATAAACAGGAATTCCCTACGGGAAACGATATGCACAGTAGTGGCTCGACAGTATAGCGGCCTAACGCGATAGTAATAGAGATCTTAAACCAAATCCTCAAACACTTTTTCGGTTTCGTAATCGGTGAACGTCTCGATTTCGGGGGCAGGGGCGAGAATTTCTTCCTTCATTTTTTCAATTTTTAGAATACAAAACTAAGCTAAAAAACGGGTTTCTCCCACCATGTCGCAAACCAATTAAAAACAAAATTGCGCCACACCGACCGCTCGATGTGACGCAATTTTTACTAGTGACCGGGTATCTTATGAGTTTTATTTTGACAGGATAAACAGGATGTAGATTTTTTCGGAGAAAAAATCTACATCCTGTTTATCCTGTCAAAATAAAAAACTTGCAAAACAACCTCACAAACTCTTGTAAATCAATACCGATAAT
>JACMMM010000365.1 GCA_014379065.1 Saprospiraceae bacterium | reverse complement strand
TACAGCGAAGCGAAGGAAAAAGCGGGCGAAATGTTGAGCGAGGCCAAAGATAAAGCCACAGAAGCATACGCCGAGGCCAAGGAAAAAGCAGGGGAAGTGTATGAGTCATTCAAAAAGGAGGATGCGGATCCAAAAGAATCAATCACCTCGAACGATACGCCTGGCGATGCCCTCCGAGCGCAGGGTAGATCCGCAGACGGCATCATCATTGACGATGTGGTACATAAAGCCGCTGGGGAGGCTGAGGCGCTTGAGTCTTTCAAGCAAGAAGAAGCGCCCGCTGCCTCAGATGGCATCATCATTGACGATGTGGTGCACAAAACCGCAGGAGATACTGAAGCACTTGAGTCTTTTAAGCAAGAAGAAGTACCCGCCTCAGAATCGGAACCCGCCTCCGCTGAAGCTTCGGCGGGTAAAGAAGAGCCTGCGGAGAAGCCCAAGCGAGCGCCGAAAAAGAAAGCCGACGCTTGATTTGCGTTCAATGAAATAAAAGAGGCGAGCCGCTTCCCGATGATTGGGAGGCGGCTCGTTGTGTTATGGGGAGTGGATGCTGGGCTTCTCTCGAATCGTCATAACTGCCAGCTCAGCCCATTCCTCCAGGCATACGTTTCAGCGGGTGCTGCCTCAGGCAAGTTTTTGTCAATACTATATTCAAAATCAAGTGTAAAGGACAGTTTATTTGTCATTTCAAGCTTTAGCAGCCACTCACTGCTCAGGCGATAATTTCGGATGAGGCCCAATACTGGCTGCCAATAAGTGGTTTGAATGAGTGCTATTTTTTTGTTGGGACGGAATGTACTTGAGATATAATTGCTAGAACGGTGCCAGGAAGAACGCCCAAGCGGTTCCATAAAACGATTTTGCTCCCATAGCCATGCCGCACCGAGGTAGATGCGCTGCCGGCCATCCTTTGATTTCAGCAACCGCCACCGCGCGCCCGTGCCTAAGAGACTCCGCTGCTCGAGCAATTGTATAGGGCTGGTCTGCACTTGTGCAAATGCTTCCCAGATCCAAGTTTCGGTCAGTTTGTAATTGTAGCGCAGGTGTGCAAAAGCTTGCCGGGCAAAATCCTTATTACCAGCCCGCAGCAGGTTCACGTTCATCAGCAGGAGCGTTAGATGCGGATCAGCTTTGTACTGCACTTTGACCTGTCCGTGCAATTGCAAACTTTGTTGCTTCACTTTTACCAGCGACAAGCCACCGCGCAGATGGCCATACCAATGGGTGGTGTCGTTGGTGCCGGTAATGCGCTGCTCTTCGATGTTGACGACTTGGGAGCGGAGGGCGGGGGAGAAAACTAGTAGAAAAAAGACGGGGATACAGAGATGCCGTTTCATGAAGCGCAAGGTACGGCGAGCTGAGAAATGGCAAATGCACTGATGTAAAGTATGGAAAATGATAATTTTAGAAAAAATAATAATTTTATTTGGCGCTTTTATTCTTGTGCTGTACCATTGCCATGCAATTCCCTTCTTGAAAAAATATTTGTACCCTAAAATAACATATCCTCAGGTCGTTTTAACCAAGTGACGCTTGCCTAGGGCCAAACGACCTCCTTGTCAATACACTACGGTTACATAAGCATGATTGGCGTCGGCCAATCAGCGGTATTTCTATGCCTTTTTGATTGGAATAGTACAGGCTGGCAAATTTTTTTCACCCTAAAAACGAGTGCTTCCCCATGAAGCAAGAAAAAGACCAAAATGCCATCATTGACCGCAGTGCATCTTCGGCAGTTGCTAGGTCTGCGCCTGTATCGGGAGGGAGTGGGGGCGAGAAACCCAAGGGTACGGCTTCCCCGGTTCAGTTCCCTGCGCTGTCGCTGCCAAAGGGTGGCGGGGCCATTCAGGGTATCGGAGAGAAGTTTCAGGCTAATCCGGTGACGGGGACAGGTAGCATGAGCGTCCCTGTTGGCATTTCGCCGGGGCGTAGCGGGTTTGCACTGCAATTGGCCGTGAGTTATGACAGCGGCGCAGGCAATGGTGCTTTTGGGCTCGGCTGGGACGTGGGATTGCCCAGTATTTCCAGAAAAACTCAAAAAGGATTGCCGCAGTACGACGGCTTGCCTAAATATCAGGATGGGGCAGGTCAGGACAGCGATGTATTTCTGCTGAGCGGTGCAGAGGATTTGGTTCCGGTACTAAAAAACGGCATTTGGGACGCGAAAACGGTTGGCAACTTTCGGGTCTATCCCTATCGTCCTCGCATCGAGGGGCTTTTCGCCAAAATCGAAAAATGGGTCATTACCGCAACTGGCGAAACCCATTGGCGGGCCACCACGAAAGATAATCTGACCAGCATTTACGGACCGGCTGTCGATTCCCGAATCGCGGACCCCGGCAATACCAACAAGGTGTTTTCGTGGCTTTTAGAGCGCACCCTCGACCACAAGGGAAATGTCATCCGCTACAAATACAAAGCGGAAGACGGTGTCGGCGTGGAAAAATCCATTTATGAGAAAAACCGAAGCACTTACGCGCAGAAGCACCTGAAGCGCGTCCTGTACGGCAATAAAACCGCCTGGTATTCCCCGCAAAATCAGCCGCTGCAACCATTGCCTGCCGACGACGACTGGATGTTCGAACTTATCTTTGATTATGGCGAACATGAAACGGTAAACAATGTGCCGCAATACTCCGCCACCAAACCTTGGGCCGCCCGCCTCGACCCATTTTCCTCCTATCGCGCCGGTTTTGAAATCCGCGATTACCGCCTTTGTCGCCGCATCCTGATGTTTCACCGTTTTGCGGAATTGGGTGTCGATCCGTATTTGGTCAAAACCACTTTGCTGGATTTTGACGAAAATCGCATTGCCACCCAACTCAAAAGTATCACCCATGCCGGGTATCTCACCGAAAACGGCACGACAACAATCAAAACCTTCCCATCTGTCAACTTCAAATACACCGAGCAAAAAACAGACAACACCATATACAATATCGCCGCTGCCGAGCTGCCCAACGCTCCGGAAGGTATAGACGGTAAACGATACCAATGGGTGGACCTCGAAGGCGAAGGACTGTCCGGGATATTTTCCCAAACAGAAAATGCCTGGTACTACAAGCGTAACCTCGGCGACGGCAGATTTGGCCCGAAAGAAGTGGTAAAAAAACGTCCCTCGCTCGCGGGTGCGGGTGTGAGCGACTACGAGGGCAACGGTCTCAACGATTATGTGCTCCAAAACGGCAGCCTCAACGGCTATTTTGAAATGGACGACCTCGGCGAATGGAAGCCCTTTTGTGCATTCACCGATATTCCCAACATAGACTGGAATGACCCGAATATGCGCAGCGTAGACGTGAATGGCGACGGCATGGCCGATCTGCTAATCACTGAAAACGACTGTTTTGTCTGGTATCCCTCCAAAGCCAAAGAAGGTTTCGATCCGGCCCGCCGGGTAGCCAAGGCTTTAGATGAAGAGCAAGGCCCGCGCATCGTATTCCAAGAAGCCTTTCAAACGATTTTTCTGGCTGATTTGAGCGGCAGCGGCATGACCGATATCTGCCGCATCCGCAATGGCGAAGTGTGCTACTGGCCCAACTTGGGTTACGCCCGTTTTGGGGCCAAAGTCACAATGGCCAATGCGCCACATTTCGACACGCCCGATGCCTTCGACCCGAGTCGTCTGCGTCTGACCGATATTGACGGCGCAGGCCCAACAGATATTATTTACCTCGGAAACGGCCAATTGTCGTATTGGATCAATCAATCCGGCAACACCTGGGGCGAAAGAAAAACAGTGCCTGGTTTTCCGCTCACTACACCTCTGCACAGCGTTCAGGCGATGGATTTACTGGGCAATGGCACATCTTGCATCGTATGGTCGTCGCCCCTGCCGGGTGAAGTCAATGCCCCGCTGCGCTACATCCAACTCATGGGCAAAACTGAAACAGAGGGCAACAAACCCTACCTGCTCAAAGAAGTGGACAACAACATGGGCGCAGTCACCCGCCTAAAATATGAGTCCTCAACTCGATTCTACCTCGACGACCGCAAAGCTGGCAAACCTTGGATCACCAAACTGCCCTTCCCCGTGCAGGTGCTGACGAGGCAAGAAGTCTATGACGCCATTTCGGATACACATTTTGTGACCAACCACGCATACCACCACGGCTATTTTGACCCGGTCGAGCGCGAGTTTCGCGGTTTTGGCATGGTGGAGCAATGGGATACAGAGCATTACGATGCGTTTCAGGAGGCAGGGCTGTTTGAAGCCAAAGGCAACAACTGGTCGGAAGCCTCACACATCCCACCCATTCATACCAAGACCTGGTTTCACAACGGATTTTATCGCCAGAGTGGAAAAATCACTCGGCAGTACGAAACAGAGTATTACCAGTCATCAGTCACCAATCAACCAATCACTAACCCTGAATGGACTTTAGAGGATACCCTGTTGCCGGCTGGGTTATCAGGCGATGTGGCTCGGGAGGCGGCGCGGGCCTTAAAAGGCAGCCCATTGCGGGTGGAAGTGTATGCAGAAGACGGCAACCCACACCCTTACACCGTCACGGAAAGCAATTATCAGCTCAAGGTTTTACAGCAAAAGAGCGGTAATCGCCATACCGTATTTTTTCCCACGCAAAATGAAACCCTGACTTTTCAATATGAACGAAATCCAGATGACCCACGCATTGCCCATTCCTTTGCATTAACGATTGACAACTTTGGCAATCCTACGCGCAGCCTTGCCGTGGTGTACCCGCGCCGGGCAGCGACTGACCATGCCGAGCAAAAACGGCTGTATTGCACCTACACCGAAGCGGATTTTATCAACAAGCCCGATGCCGCAGACTTTTACCGCATCGGCGTTCCGTTTCAACAAAAACTGTATGAGATAACTGGCTTGGATGGCCCTTGGTGGAGCCCTGCGCCGGATAAAAGGACAAGGTTTTCAAAAGAGGATTTGGAAATACATTTGACCAACGCCATAGAAATCCCTTTTGAAGCGCAACCCAGCACCGGAATCGAAAAACGCCTCGTACAATTTGCCAAAACCACATTTTACAACAAGGACCTGAACGGCGAATTAAACGAAGGCGGCATCGCCCATCACGGCCTGCCTTTTAAAGCCTGGGAAGCAGCTTATACCGATGCTCAATTGCAAGCATGGTATGGCACAAAATTGCCAGCCAACACCATGACTGACGGCGGCTATATCTTTGAAGATGGCTACTGGTGGAGACCCAGTGGGCGGGTGTTTTTTGATGCGGCATTGTATTATTTGCCCATAAAACAAACCGACCCTTTTGGACAAGCCACTGAAATAGAATATGATACCTATACACTAGCGCCCAAACGCAGTTTTACCACCATAAACGGCGTAACACTCGAAACTACCGCCGAATACGACTACCGAACCCTTCAACCGCGCCTGCTTACTGACCCGAATGGCAACCACAGCACGGCCATAACGGATGCCATGGGCATGGTGATTGCCACGGCAATTTACGGAAAAATGCCAGGGGGCAGCGGCTCCCCTTCAGGGGCTGGGGGGGCAGATGGCGATTCCTTGGATGGCTATATTAAACAAGCCATTTCGGAAAATACAGATGAACGCGCGACCATTTATGCCAATCCCCGGGCTTACCTTCAAAACGCCACGAGTTTCTTTTATTATGATCTGCATGCCTATCACCGCATGGGCGTACCCAATTGTGCCCTGGGAATCGTGCGGGAGGTCCACGCCTCGGAAGAAAATGGCACACCATCACCACTGCAATTCAGTTTTGCGTACTCGGATGGTTTCGGACGTGCTCTTGCAGTAAAAGCGCAGGCAGAACCCGGAGATGCCCTGACAGTAGATCAACAGGGCAATCTCGTGACGGTAGCCGCCAACCCGCGCTGGGTGGGCAACGGACGCACCATTTTCAATAACAAAGGCAAACCCGTCAAACAATACGAGCCTTATTTCAGTGCCACTTACGAATACGAAAGCGAAACGGCACTCGTAGAATACGGTGTAACACCCGTGTTACATTATGACGCTGCCGGGCGAGTGATTCGCACCGATATGCCCGATGGTACGTTTTCAAAAGTTGAATTTACGCCTTGGGAACAGCGCAGTTATGACCAAAATGATACGGTTTTAAGAAGTGATTGGTATGACATCCGCATCAACCATCCAGAACGCTTAGAACAAGGCAAAGATCCGATTAAGGAAAGACAAGCGGCACAAAAAGCGGCTTTGCACGACAATACCCCCTCTATCATTTACTTAGATAGTTTGGGCAGACCGTTTTTTAGTTTAGCGCATAATATTGTCAATGCGCAAGCGGAATTTTACCCAACTTATGTCAAAT
>JACMMM010000364.1 GCA_014379065.1 Saprospiraceae bacterium | reverse complement strand
TGTCGCGTCCCCAGCCGGCAGCCGAAATGCTCATATCGAAATCTGAGCCTGTGGTTCCTTTACCTTGTTGTTGGCGATGCAGATCATTATTGATGTATTGTGCGCCGAGCACTAAGAGAGAATTCTGGCCCAAAAGCGAATATCCTTGCAGCAATCTGAGTTCGGTGGTGTAGCTGTTAAAATTATCATTGTCCACCTGACGGCCGTTGTATTGGAACGTGCTGTGGTTGATCGTATCAGGAATGTTGGCCGTGCGATCATACAACACGCTTCTTCGGTCGCCCAACACAGAGGAGACCGTCCAGCTCAATCGGGTTTGCTGACCGATTTTCCAATCGGCGGACAATGATGGAACATAAATTTCAGGATTGTAATAACTCCGTGAGCGAGTGCTTTGGCGCGGGTCAGCGGAGAACATCGCATCGGTCAAAGGCCCAGGAAGTTGGTAAAGATAATTAGAGCGCAGGAGTTCGGCGCGTAACGTAAAATTTGCACAAGGCAAATATTTCAACACAACCCCTTGCGCGTCATAATTAGAAGCACTGTTTTCACGGTAACCATCGGATACCCGCTTGCTGTAAAAAGCATAGTACTCCAATTTTCCAACTTTACCTCCAATTGCATTGTAGGTGCTCAACAAACCGTAAGAACCAATCGAATTGATGCTCTCAATGCTAAAATCCCGGGTGGTATCTGGTCGCTTTATGACATAATTGAGCATGCCACCGAACTGTGCACCATATTGCAAAGCACCTGTGCCACGCACAAGTTCGATACGGCCCACAGCCTCCATGGGCAAGTTGAAGTGACTAGCTGGGTAGCCATACATGTCTGAATTGGTGATAATTCCATCCGCGCGGATGTTGAATTCCCAGCTACGGTGCGGGTCAAGGCCCCGGGTACTGAAATTGGTCTGGTTGCCTGAGCCATCCATGTCGTACACAAACACACCCGGGACTTTGGCGAAAATCTGGCGCGGCGTTCTTTCCGCCATGTTGGCGTCTACGTTTTCAAGGCTGATTACCTCGCTTTTTTTGCCTGACCAGAGGTAAGTACCGCTCACTTTTGGAAGTCGTTCAATGGTGGAGCGCTGGGAGCGGACTTTGACTTCGTCCAGCATTCGGGCTTGAAGCGTGTCTGCGAGCGTTTGGGCAAAAGCATTGCCACTGCCGCATAGGGCAATAAGCCCGACAAATAGTCTTGTGTTCATGTTATCAATTTTTTTTCTTCACCATTTGGGATGGTATGGCTGCTGAGGTATTCCGATTGATTGGCTCCCCTTTCACCTCAATCAAGGTATCGAGGTCATATTTGGCTTCGTAAATGAGTTCTCCATTGGGCGCCCATTTGCGCATATAGCCATTTTTTTTATCGTCTTTGAGCGTGGTGACAAATTGGATTTTTCCATCTTCGTACCATAGCGTGTCGCCGCCTTGTCTTTTGCCTTGTTCGAAGTATTGTACTTCTTTCACGACGCCATCGGGGTAGTAAATAACCGTGCGCCCCTGTTGTTCACCTTGGACAAAAAACCGCTCAGCCATCAATTTTCCGTCGTTGTAGTAGTCGGTCATTTTGCCCTCCTTTTTGCCATTGACAATATTAGTGCGCCGTGACACCTGGCCGTTTTCAAATCGGTCTACTTTTTCATACGTCGTGGGAGCAGCCTTATCACAGCCGTATGTCAATAAAAAGACCATGCAGAGGGCACAGAGTACAAAATGACGGATATTCATCATGATAGAGATGAAGATAGATTCAAGTTTTAAAAAGGAGAGGCCGCCAAGTTATTGACGACCTCTCTGTATCAAGTTTTACTTAGTTTGATTCTCGCACTAAACGAAACCAATGGTTTTGTACCTTAGTTTTTCCAAGGCAGGTCGTTCACCTTGCGGCCAATGACGGTACCAAAGCGGACACCTTCGTCGCAGTCCATGCGGAAGTGAACACCCAGTGGCACGCGCGACCAGGCATTTTCCTGCGCCATTTCATAGAAACTACCGAACGAGCGCGGTACGCCCTCGAACTCGGTGCGGCCTTCGTGGCACTTGTCGGTCATGGCATAAGCATAGCCAAATACATCGCCGAGGATCTCTGCACCTGCACCACCCATCGTAGAGTGGCCCGATGGATAAGCTGGGAAAGAAGGCGTGACACCTATATCGCCCGTCATCGGGTTGTAAAGTGCTGGCTTCCAGTTAGCGTCAATGACGCGATTGATATAAGTCTGTGGGCGTTCAACGTTGTAGACAAACTTTGATTTCCAGCATCCTACTGCGGCATCGTTGAGTGCCATGCCCATTTTCACTGACATGAAGATTGCTGTTTCGAGATTGCTGTTTTCGAGTTTCAAGGCTTCGTCGCCGATGGCAAGCCAGCGCGGGCCAGGGCTGAAGGTGAGGTTGAGCAAGTCATCGCTCCAGTATTCGCCCACCCACTCGTCTTCGTAGGAAAGGCTTGGGGTGTTTTGAGCGTACACTTCCACTGCCTGAGAATAGAGGTCGGAAGTTGGGCTCGCGCTGTAAGGCAGCGGCTTGCGGCAGATTTTTTCGCTTTCGCTGATAGCAAAAGTACGCGCACCACCCCAAACGCCGCCCATGGGCTTGCCAGGGCCGGGGAATGTGGGTTTCCAGTCGCCATCTTTGCTATAGTGCTGTGTCCAGTCATAACCTTGGAATGGGTCGAGGAAGTGGTTGTGACCCACAACGTCCGTTTTGGTGTATTCCCAAACAGCGGTAGCCACGGCTTTACCGTAATCTTTGGAACGAGCCCAAACTTCTTGGCCCACTTCTTGTTTTGCACGGTCGTCATACAATGCTTCCAGGCCTGTCATCGCTTGGAGTTGGGCAGCTGAAGCATTGATGAAAAAGCGAGGCATCATGTAAGCATGGGAAGCGTTGATCACTGTTGGCCAGTGATACTGTTTGCCGCTTTCCACTTGCGGGATGACAAGCCCGGCGTAGAGCGGTGCAATGGAGTGGTAGCCGGGCATTCCGGTGATGCAACCTTCATAGTCTGCAATGCCTAAGTAGGCTAATGCACGAGGCGCAGGGCCGGGACGGTAGCCAGCAGCGTAGCGTTCGACTTCGAGGAACAGTTCGTTCCAATCGTACACTACATTGTTGGGATGACTCTTTGCCAGATTGCCTTCTGTGACAACTGGTACATCAGGGTCAACGTTCTTACAAGCGGGCATCAAGAAGAGGCCGCCGACCACAAGGGTCAAAATAGGCAGGGTGTAGAATTTCAAAAAGCGCATGACTTAAAGAAAGATTTTTAGTTAAACATTAATTACCTTGCGGGAGGCGTTGCAAAGGACAGGTCAAAAGTAGTGCCGCTGTTGCCTATTGGGATTAAAAAGAGATTAAAATAGCTCGATTTGTCGCCCACAACTGTTTTTTAAAAGAGTTGGTACGATGCTTGACTAACAAACTTTTATTATGAAAGTTCTACTGGTAGAAGATGAACCCAAGATGGTGCGCTCGCTCAAAATGGGGCTTGAAGAGCACCTGATTGAAGTGGATGCCGCCATGGACGGCGCTGCGGGAGGCCGTCTTGCGGAGGCCAATGACTACGCGGTCATCATTTCCGACGTAATGATGCCTGAAATGAACGGCCTCGATATGCTCCGTCAATTGCGGCAAAACGGCAACCAAACCCCCGTTATCCTGCTCACTGCACTCGGCCAAACCGACGAAAAGGTGATGGGCTTCGAGGCAGGTGCCGACGACTACCTTACCAAGCCTTTTGAATTCCGTGAACTGCTCGTACGCGTACGAGCGCTGGCCAGACGGCCACTGTCGAGTTACCAACAACCTGCCACCCTGTTGCGCTTTGCGGACGTGGAGATGAATTTGGAGAAAAAAGAGTTCTTCCGAAGCGGGCAGCGGATACAACTCACGCCGCGCGAATTTGCCCTTATGGAATATTTGCTGCGCAACCCAGAGCGCGTCATTTCAAAAGCCGAAATCTCGGAGCGTGTTTGGAACCTGTCTTTTGATACGGGTACTAACTTTGTAGAAGTTTATTTCAATTTTTTGCGCAAAAAAGTAGATAGAGGTTTCCCCAAAAAATTGATTCACACCCAATTCAGAATCGGTTATGTGCTTCGAGAGGAAGTTGTTGAGGGTTTAGAATGTTGAGGGTTGAGATGTTGCACTCAGCGCTCTAAACTCTCAACATTCTAAACCCTCAACATTCTAAACCCTCAACCCTTCAACGCGACCATGCAAATCAGGACCAAACTTACACTACAATTTATCGTGCTCGTGGCGGGCATGCTTATCTTGTCGTTGTGTTTCATATACGTCAAGTTCCGCCAGATGACGGAGGACGAGTTCTACGACAGCCTTCGCTCGAAGGCGCTCATGACTGCAGAAATGGTGCTCCACGACGAGGCCAATCTGCGCCCGCTCAGCGAAGACGCAAGGACCGAAACGGAAAGCACGGTGCTCCCATTTCGAGAAAATGTAATGATTTTCAATGCCGAAATGCAGCGCGTATTCGCTTTCAACCGGGCAGATGAGCCGCTCCCCTTCAAGACGCTGGTGAACTTAAAAAACTCGGGCGAAACCCGATTTTTGGATGGCAAACTCCACGCGCTGGGTTTGGTACACAAAAGTCACAGCGGTCGTGAATATTTGTTAATAGCAGAGTCAGTGTTCAATTCTGAGGAACTCTTCAATTTGCGCAACATCTTGCTCATTACCTTCTTTTTGTGCATTGGCATGGTAGCGGCTGGCGGCTGGTTTTATGCAGGGCAAGCCATGTCGCCCGTGGCAAGCATTGTCAACCAGGTAGACGGCATCCTTCCTTCCGACCTCAGTGCCCGCTTGGAGGGCCAGAACAACCGCGACGAACTTTCCCGCCTAGTTTTCACCTTCAACCGACTGCTTGACCGCATCCAATTCGCCTTTCGGATGCAAAAGAGTTTTATTTCCAATGTATCGCATGAGCTGAAAAACCCGCTTTCCGTTATCATCGCCCAACTGGAAATAGCGCTTGACAAAAAACGCGACAACGAGGAATACCAGTCCACTTTAAAATCAGTGCTCGAAGATTCCCGTGAACTGAGCGACATAACCGAAAAACTCCTCCAACTCGCCAGGGTTCATTCAGAAGGTACGAACATCGCTTTTGAGCGCGTACGGCTTGACGAAGTGATGCTCCAGACCCGTTCCTCCCTGCTGCGTCTTCACCCCAATTACAACATCGCTTTCGACATCGTAGGTTTTCCTGAGGATGAAGATCAACTTTGTGTGCGGGGCAACGAGCCGCTCCTTCGCTCGGCTTTCCAAAATTTGATGGACAACGGCTGTAAATTCTCGCCCGAGAAAAGGGTGGAGGTTAAAATTCATTTCGACCCGAGCGGAAAGCACCGTGTAGAAATCGCGGATCGAGGCCCCGGCATCCCCGCGAAAGATTTGCAACTCATTTTCCAACCTTTTTACCGCAGCTCACAAAGCATTCATGTGCGCGGTTCAGGTATCGGGCTTTCACTTGTAGACAGCATCATGAAAATCCACCAAGTAGCACTCGATGTAGTGTCCACGCAAGGGAAAGGCACTACTTTTAATCTTAGCTTCCCCGCGATGGCGGCTTAATCGAACACTGTTTTTTTTAAAAAACGGCTATGGAAAACCGATTTTTCACCCCCCAAAATTTCAAAAAAACAAGTTTTGCGAAAGCGGCTTACCGCTTGCTTGGG
>JACMMM010000363.1 GCA_014379065.1 Saprospiraceae bacterium | reverse complement strand
CTTAAGCGGTGGGTTTCCGTTGACTGTTGACTGTTGACTGTTGACTGTTGACCGTTGGCCGTTGACTGTTGACTGTTGACTGTTGACTGTTGACCGTTGGCCGTTGACTGTTGACTGTTGACTGTTGACTCTTGAGCGTTGGCCGTTTTACCCGCCGTAGCTTCTTTACCCGCCAAAGTCTTGACGGAGGAGGGAGCGAAGGAGGATGACCGTTGGTAGGTTTTGCCAAATTCAAACAAGCGCAAATCTGCGTTTTGACGGTTCTGGTTGCGCTGAATCGCTTCCAAGCCGCTGAAAAGCATGCTGGGGCGCAGACAGTCCAGCCCTTGATTTGCAGAGTTGTGGATGAATACGAGTTGTTCTTTTTCGAAGGGCAAAGCCGCGCTGTCGCCGAGATAATAGGCCGAGTTGGAAAGGGCCAGGCCCATGCACTCGTTGAAGCCATTGGCCGCAAGGAAATCTGCCGCGAAGTTGCGCACCGCGTCGGGATTTGGCCTTGCCTGAATTTCCATGCTGCTCCTGATTTGTGTCGGGATGGGTACTGCGTCCAGACCGTGTACACGCAGAATTTCTTCCACGATGTCGGCTTCGCGGGTCACGTCGGGCTTGTTAGTAGGGACAATTGCCGTAAAACCGGCAGCCGTTTCGTTTTCGATACCGATTTCAAGGGCGGAAAGGATTTTCTTGATCCGTTCTTTCGAAAGATTTTCGCCAATTAGCGCATTGATGCGGTCAAACGCACAAGCAACGCGGGCAGGCACAACCGGGTTTGGATAATGATCCACCAAGCCAGAGGCAATTTCTCCATCCGCCAATTCCAGAATCAGTGCAACGGCACGTTCCAGTGCGCGAACGCAGCCATTGGGGTCAACCCCTTTTTCAAAAGACCAGGCTGCATCCGTACGCAAGCCATGCCGCAACATAGAACGGCGTATCCATTTTGGATTGAAAAAAGCGCTCTCCAAGAAAATAGCGGTGGTCGCGTTAGACACGCCGCTCGCGTGACCGCCAAATACCCCCCCGATGCACATGGGCGTAGATTCGCCGTCACAGATCATCAAATCTTCAGCAAGAAGTTTGCGATCCACTTCGTCGAGAGTTTTGAATGTGGACCCTTCTGGAAGGGTTTTGACCAAAATTTTGTCGCCCTTTATTTTCTCTAGGTCAAAAGCATGGAGCGGCTGGCCCAGTTCGATGCGAACGTAATTGGTCACATCCACCACATTATTGATGGGACGCTGGCCTACTGCTAGCAGTCGGTTTTTGAGCCAATCGGGGCTTTCCTGAACCTTCAAGCCTTTGATTACAATACCGGCATAACGCGGGCAGGCTTCAGTATTTTCGACCGTAACAGCATACGTCGTATTGGAGCCGGAAAGGCTAGAACCTTGGGGCAGTCGAACCGCTATGGCTTCATTTTCATGAACGCGCAAATAGGCCGCCAAGTCCTTCGCCACGCCAAGATGGTTCGTAGCGTCCGCTCGGTTGGGGGTAAGCCCGACTTCAATGACGGTATCAGATTCTTTCTGGAAATAGTCGGCGGCACTCTTGCCAAGCGGCGTATCAGGAGGAAGCACGATGATGCCAGCATGGTCGTGACCCAAGCCGAGTTCGTCTTCAGCGCAGATCATTCCTTGGGAAGGAACGCCCTTTACCTTGCGTTCGCCAATGGTGAACAGGTCGCCATCTTTGCTAAAAACGTTGGCACCCGGCACGGCCAGGAAGACGGTTTGACCCGCAGCCACATTGGGCGCACCGCACACTACGGAGCGTACTACGCCATCTCCAACATCTACTGTTGTAGCCGAGAGATGATCCGTGTCGGGTATGCGTTCACAGGTTAAAACCTTGCCAGTCAACACTTTATCTAAGTCAACGGGCGACGGTTTCACAGTATCCCATCCTTCCACTTCCAAGCCCAGCGATGTCAGTATGTCGGCGATTTCAGAGGGTGATTTATGTATGTCGAGAAAATCTCGAAGCCAATTCAGCGATACTTTCATTACCTCAAAAAAACTAACGGATTATGATCGTGTTCTTTTCGCAAAATTGCGAATTGGCAAAGGTAGAAAGCTTGCGTGAAAATGTGCCGAATTTGACTAATTCCATACGAGGCTCAAAACCTGCCCTCCAAAAACGCCTGTACGTCTTGGGAAGTTTCTAGTGGATTTTCCTCTTGAGGCCAGTGCCCTGTGTTGCGGTAGATTTTTAAAACAGACCCTCGAATACGTTTGTGAAAATCGTAAGCGTGCTCTGGAGAAATGCGTGTGTCTTCTGCGCCCCAGAGAATAAGTGTAGGCGCAGAGATGCGCTCTATGAGGTCAATGGGCGGGCGATTGTCGCGCACAGAAGCCCGGTCGGTGAATGCCTTGCGATGACCAGGCAGCAGCGAAAGGTCGAAATGTCGTTGTACGAGGGAATCGGTCACCCGGGCATCATCAGCCCATACGTCTACCAGCGAGAGGCGCACGAATGCGCGTGGGGTTACCTTCCATAGGACGCGGCTGACCACGGGCGTACTGGCAAGCCAATCAATAAAGGAGCTGCTTTTTTCTTCAAAGCCCGGCGCATCCAATAGGATTAGTTTATTGATTCGGTGGGGCGACTCGGCAGCAAATTGCCATGCGATTTGCGCCCCAAGACCGCAGCCCGCGAGCGATACTTTATTCAAGTTCAGTTTTTGCAAAAAACTGTCGAGAAAACTCGCGTACATAAACGCACTGTAACTTCCCTGAGGGTGTGGGGAACTTAGGCCAAAACCTGGCAAATCCACGCTCACTACTTGCTGCTTTTCACTGAGTTTCTCCGACCAACCCACCCAAGTATGGAGTGAACTTTGTGCGTCATGGAGCAGCAAAATCGGCTCACCCTTTCCGCTGGTGCGGTAATGAATGTCCATACCATCCACTCGCACAAATTTAGAATCCGGGAAAGCGTAACGCGCAGTGTAATTAACTGGATCGAGGTCGTCATGCCAGTTGGTCCATATCCACCAACCCAACGCGAACAGTAAAGCCCAACGCACCAGCCGAGAGATGCTAAGGATCCCGAGCCATTTGCGCACTATTGCGACCCTGCGAGAAGTTGAAAGTCTGGTCATGGTTGTTACGTCATAGTGGTCATTAGGTCATTGGAGTCATTGGGTCATTTTTACCCGCTTTACCCGCCGTAGCTGAAGGCGAAGGAGGGCGGAATTTTACACCTTCTTGTTTTTTACATTCCTTACCAATGCAGCCACCCCGGCGGCAAGAGCAAAGCCGCCGATGGCACCTACGCACATTCGCATCATGACTGGGCCAAGCGGCTGGGGTTGGGGTGATTGTATTATTTTTTCCAAATCTTGGATTCGCTCCCGGAATTTATTGGCCTGTTCTGGGTCGCCGAGGCCAGCGGAAAGTTGGCTTTTGAGCATATCCAATTCAAGGTTCATTTCTGCTTGTAAAAGGCTGGGGTCGTATAGGTGCAGGCCATAGTAAAAAAGCCAATAGCAAAGGTTTATGAGCAAAAATGTAACGAAGGGTGTCCGAACTACCTCGCGGAAATCGCGGCGGACGTCGTGGATCAAAGCGTCATCTACGGTGGCCTTCCACATAAAGAACAAGTAAAAGACCATACTGCCCCATTGAAAAAGAGGGCTTAAAAAGAGATTTTGTTTAGCGACGTAGAGTAGGGTGAAATAAAAGATCACGACTACCCCGCCTAAAAATCCGTAACGAATGCCAGGGGTCATTGTATATGAGTGATAGCGTTAGGTTTGCAAATCAACAAAAACGCCCTGCCAAAGGGCAAGGCGTTTTGGAATCAGGGCGAAGGTAGGTGCTCGCCTGTTACTTACCATAAGGTTTGTCTTTTTTCAACACTAGGCCAGCAACAAGGCCACAAATAAAGCCAAAAAAGACACTAGAAATCACCACTATAATGGCAAAGAAAACCGGGTTGAAAAAGAACGACATCATTTCCATGGCCTGTTCTGAGGCCTCTGCCGATTGGCCTTGCTCTTGCATCTGCTGCATGGAAATCTCCTTGATTTTATCCATCATGTCGGTTGCAATGAATGACGTGAAAATATAAAACCAAACAGCGCTTATCACTCCGGAAATAAGCCCGGCGAGCGTTCCCAATCCGATGCCTTGGCCAACGCTGACATAGCCACCCAAGTCTTCGTCACGATGGCTTCGAAGCGCTGCATGAAGAAAATAATAGGTGATACCGATGAGCAGAATACGGTTGAGCCAGCTAATGGCCGGGTTGGTTATCATTTCCATGTCCATCCCGGTGACATAGAAAACAAGGTTGACCAAAATCCCAGCACCTGCGATAAACAGAGCCGCGGCCATTGCCCGTTGTGCCAAGGTTTTCTTGGGTTGGAGAGTGTCGAGTGTGTCCATAACGTTTTGTAATAGATGAATTGATTTTCACCCGCCAAACTACGCCACACTTTGCAACCACTGTGTTTTTGTTCTGAGGATTTTTTTGAAAAGAAGAAAGAAGTGACACTTTTTAAAAAAGTGTCACTTCTAAAAAGGCTCAAAACATATCGTAATACAATTTCAAAGTCGGATCAGTCTCTTTGGCTCTGATTTCCGTGATAATGGCCTCCAGTTCCGTCACCTTAGCAGCATTGCCTTTT
>JACMMM010000033.1 GCA_014379065.1 Saprospiraceae bacterium | reverse complement strand
CGCAAGGCTTCAGCCTTGTGACAACTAAATTGGTTTGTCGGCACAGCCGACTGAAATAGTTGACACAAGGCTGAAGCCTTGCGCCAGCGTGGTGGTGTTCTTGTAATGCACCCGATCTTTTGAACTATTGCACTGCTCATAATTGATTTACGAAGGAAAGTTCATCTTCAAAATTTGCTATTGGATTTCCATTCACCAAAGAGTGCACACAATACCTAATATTATTTTTACTCAAAGTAATTTGCATAATATTGTTTTGGAGCTTAATCCTCTCCATTCCTTCCTTGGCTGGGTTTCCCATTCGATTTCCAACACTGTACTTATATAGTTCCCTATTCACCTCAATAAAGTTCCTCTGTTGGTGATCCAAGAGGTTTGCCTGTACTTGTTTGATTGGGCTTGAAATGAGCTCATGCAGTACTTTATTATTTGTTCCAGCATATTTTTCGATTTTTGAATGAACCGCCAGATGAATGTCTCCCGACAACAATAGAAATTTTTGACAAGGCGATTTAAAAATGGCATCAATAATGGCGTCACGTTGATGAATGAATTTATAATCGGACCATTTATCCTTTTGAATTTTTTCGTTTAATTGAGTAATAAATGGCACCGGGCTTACAATTACTTTTAGCCTGTGACTGGTTTCAGGATCATCTATCCACTGTTTCAATATGTTCAACTGATCACCACTGATCATTTGGGCTCCATTTCTTTCTGTTCTGACATCTAGAACAAAAAATGAAGTGAAAGCACAATCAAATGAATAATAAAAAGCATTATAAACGTCAGGATTGTGAGAATGCTGAAATATTCTGTAAGTATTTGTAGCCCACGTTAATAATTCAAGTTTTTTCCCGGTCATATTATCGTTTGAAAAATCATCATAAATCTCGTGGTCGTCTAAAATCATAAATTGAGGAATGTGAGAAAATACTTTTTGCAACTGGGCAGAACTCCAAGTTTCCGAATATCTTTCGGCATATTGATCCTTGCTCATTACCCAGATCGGACATATGACCGTATCTATATACATTTGGTCACCACAATTCATGATAAACCTGCTATTAGTGTTCTTGGCAATATTGTAGATATGTCCATACTCTGGGCTGTTATGATCTACACCCTGTGAAAAATGACAGCTTGCCAGTAAAAATGTGAACTCCTCTTCATCTACTGCAAATGTTCTTACCTCTCCATTAATAATATCACCAGTATTGAAGATTACCTGACACGAATAAGTTTTGTTTTGAGTCAAATTCTTCACAGTTATTACCGCTGTATTGTATTCAAAAATATTTAATACAATATTCTCAAGTATTTTGGGTACTTCGCCATCTGTAACAAGTGTAATGGTGGCAGTGGACTGGTTTCCCTTGCCTCTTATCCAAATTTTCACAGTTTGGTGGGTTGTCTCTCCAATAATAAGTTGTGCCATAGGTTCTTTTTAGTATGTTTTAATTTTTGGTTTTCACTTGCCGCTAACGTGAGCATGGGCTACGTGGCCGCGCTTAGTCGGCTATGTGAGACCATGCAGAGTTCGGCGTAGGTTCATTTTTATGTCAAAACCTCGTTTGACTTATTCAGTTTTATTTTATTCTGAACAATGTGTTTCGTTACATCGGATTAAACTCAAAAATTTCTGAATTATTAACCCATGTAACATTAGCCATTAATTTTCCAGTAGAATTATCTAAAGTTAAATAATGACCATTAATTGTTCTAAAGGCAACATGCCCGTCGTAAACTCGAATTACTTCTAATGGCTCCCACCCTCCAATTGATGGGCCATCAGCTAATACGTTGCCACCTCCACCATTCTGAGGTGACACAAATTTACCATTTGAACATTGAATGGCAATCTTTCCTCCTCCCAAATTAAATGCAATTAACGGCTCCCATCCGCCAATTGAAGGGCCGTTTACAAGAATTATTCCGCCACCACCATTTTGAGGAGATACAAAAAGGTTATTTGCTCCTTTTAGTGCAAATCTTAAAGGCAACGTAGCAGCAGCTATTACATCATTAATTTCATCTATCCTTACGAAACTATAGCCATCTAATTTTAATTTTGGAATCAGTCTTTTAACTACCTCTAAACATCTGTTTCTGCTTTTTGCCAGTTCTGAATCACCTGAACTGTCGTGCATTAATACAATTCCATTTTGTTTGCCATTATTTCTTGATAGGTCACTTATTAGTTGATAGTAATCATCAACTAAGGTTAATAAATCAAGATTATTCTCCCATGTATTCCAATCAGCACTATCAATATCCCACATTATTGGGCCTAAATGATTCAGTGATGCAAGCAAGTCCCTATTTAATATATCAGTTACATTATTGTCCCAAGAGCCATATGGGGGGCGCAAGTAGGTTGTTCCTCCATCAATCCACCCAATAATTAAATTATCCGTTTTAAGGATTTCATCAACTAATGCACTTGGATTTGAAACCATTGAAGGAAGACTGGGGTGGTCAAAAGAATGATTGGCTACTAAATGCCCATAACGTTTTATTTTTTTTATAGCTTCCGGATACTTTAGAACATGCTTTCCTATAACAAAAAAAGTAGCTCTGATATTTTCTTCAAAAAGATATTTTGCTATTTTCACTGTTTGTGGTCCCAAAAAACTACCAACTGATTTACCAGGACCGTCATCGAATGTCAATGAAAGTGTTTTGTTTGGGAGACCAGCTCCATTATATCCAGTTATACCGTTTAAAGTGTTGATGTACATTTTTTATCTTCTTTATTTTTATTTTTTTCAGTTACGCCGAACGCTGGCTTTACGCAACTCCTCTTATATAGCCGCTATTGCGTGAAAACCCGCTTTGTCGCCACCAAATCTGCAAATACCCGTTGCGTGAATCCAACCAATTCGGCTGGATTCACGCAACGCATGGTCAGATATAGAAGAGGGAGACATTTGATTCATTTAGCATTTTTAACGTGTAAATGTAAGCCTCAAACTCAAATTTCCAAATCATCTAAAGGGCGTTTTATTTTTCCCCAATTTTTTTGGTGATATGGGTATGAATCTCGATCATTTTGCTTCTCACTATCTATCAAGCAGGTTTGTCATTGCTGCCTTGAGTGGCCAAACTAAAGCTGAGTTGTCTTTCTGACGGAACCCGTCCGCATCAAGTGCGCGTACCCCGAGCATTGGTCCTCCCGAGTGCTCAAAAGGGCATGTACCCGGGGTACGCCCACTTGTTGCGGCCGGGTCCCGTCATAAAGACAACTCAGCACTGGTTTGGGAGCTCGGGTAGGTGGCCTTATTTTCTCACAAAAACCCCGCTCCAACCCCGCACGCCGTTTTGCCAAAGCGTCATTAGGTACGTTCCCGATGGCAATTCGTTTGTCTCGATTTGGGTCAGTTCGCCAGTCGGAACAAGCGGCTGCGACACTTCCCTACCCAGCATATCCGTTATTTCAATTTGATACTCAATAGCCTCAGGCGTGGGTGGCAGCTGGACATGCAGGTACTCAGCGCATGGGTTTGGAAAAATTTTCGCCTGCAAGTCGCTGTCTGCGGCAGAGGTGCCGATGGTCAAGGGCACTACAAAAACAAAGGTTTGGGAACACAAATGGGCATCGGCGACTGTCACAAGGTAGGTGCCAAACACAAGCCCTTCGATGATCGAAGTTGTGCTACCGGTATTCCACAAATAGGAGTAAGGTGGAATGCCGCCCATTGGTGTCAGGCCAATCGAGCCGTTTGATGATCCGTTGTCGGCTGTGATAACGCTATCCTGCAAAACAATGGGATCATATTCCCCTACCGACAAGTTGTAAAAAGTAAGCATCCCAATCCCGTTTGCATTTTTCACTGGAGCATCGCTGCCTTCAAGGTGAGAGGTATAGCTCAGCCCAGTGAAATTTGGCCCGGGAGGATTCGACAAGGTCAAGAAAACGGTGTTGCCAATAACTTGGCCGCTCGTGACAGATACGCCCGCATCGCCTTCCAAAAGGAAGTCGCTTTCCCAACCGGGTGTCCATAAATAGGTATCGTTTTCGTGTCGCAATTGAAGCGCAATTTCCCTGCGATTGCAATGGGAAAAGCGCAGCGATTCGACGGTAGGCGGATAGATGTTTGCGACCGCTGGTGCTCCGTACAGATCATGTGCCAACAAGCGGAAAATGTCGTGCCCGGCGCGCTCGTACCCATTTTGATAATAATAGTGAGTGCCATCGTGGTTCATCCCGGTAGTGGACATGATTTGCCATTCGGGCAAGGTCTCGGCTATTCGGCGCAGCGCTTCTTCAATCTGTAGACAGGTAATCAGTGTGGCGCCCGCAAAGTAGGCACCGGGACGAATCTGAAACAGATAACCGGATTGAACGGCAGGGAAATCCTGCTTCCAGGCGTTGTCCATCGCGACGAATTTTTGGTAGTATTCATCGGCAGAATCCCAGAATCCACCTGCGGCATTGGTCTCGCCCTGAAACATCAGTTTGGCTCGGATGTGGTCTTTCAAACCGGAATGCTCTACCCGTCGTAGGAAACGCCCGTATCGGCTAGCTGGGTTGGCGTGATTGAACGGGTCGGGCATCATGCTGTCAATGGAAATGCCACTGATCGCGCCGTTGATGATCGCCACAGGTATTCCGTAGGTGTCCACGATTTTTTTGCCGAAAACGAGCCCCCATTGCCCGCTAAGGTTGTCGGCGTAGTCGTTCCGTTGCCCAGTTTCTTTGTGCCAGGTAAACAGCGTGTCGTTGTTGTATTTCAGGCCGAAATTGCGGATGAATGCCGAAGTATGGTGGCGGTAGGCGTGGTCAATGGTGTTCGCGGTATCCCAAAATGGCAGTCCCGCTTCTGCATTGGATTGACCTTGAATAAAATAGGCATCGCCCGCCACGACCTCACAAGCCTCTGCCTCAGGGTATTGTAGCTGGTTTTTTATGCCGTAGAGCTGGAAGGTGTAGTCGGCAAGCTCAGCATTTATTTCGGGGGCGAATTGAAAGGACTGTGGAGAATTGTCATAGAGCGTTGTTTGCAACACGTCGTTTCGCAGCACATCGAGCCGCATCACATCATAAGTGCCCGCATCTGCTACTAAACCGGAGAAGCTCACAGTGCCTCGGTTGGTTGTAAGGTTGCGTGGCACCAATTGATAGTGCGCAGGGGCTTGGGTCAGCACGGCAAGGTTGCCCTGAAATGTCCTTTTGAAAAAGAGATCATAAGCAGAAGAGAAAAAAACCATGCGGGCACGATACGCAAACGCCTTGCCGTCGGAAGATAATGGCACAGCATTCACCAAAATATGGGCATATAGATAGTCGTCACGAAAATATTGGTCCACCAAATCGAAGGATTCACTCAATCGGAAGACCCAGTCGCGGGTGTTCCAGTCAGACTGGCTTGGTTGCCCATAAACCGCTCCGACCAAGTACCCGCCTTGCACCCGTTCCAATGAATTGCCGGCATCGTTGGCAGGGCTGCCGTACAGTTTTTCTTGCTGCATGCTACCAGAACCGTCGTTGTGTATAGCCAGAAATACATCGCGCCCAGACAAGCTGTCTACCATACGGTCGCCGAGCGCAATAATGCGACCATCAGTGGCTTGCTGCACATCGTTGAATTCGCTGGAAATATGGGGAGAAGTGTTTTTCCACAAAAGGTTGCCGCTGGCATCGGTTCGAAACAACTGCGCTTGGAAGGGCGCAAAAAACGCAGGGATGGCGTTTCCGGCGATGACAAAACCTCCGTCGGCGGTTTGAGCCAGGGCATTGCCGGCATCCCGATAGAAATGATTGAGCTCCTTCCAGACTTCAGCATGTAGTGCCGGGTTCAGAACTGCCAGAATAGCATTTGAAGGGCCAAGAAAACCGTCGAAGTCAACATAACCCGTTACGGCTGCCTTACCAGAAGCGGTGGTGATTACGTCAAAAGCTTGAGCGTTGAAATTGGCATGGCCGAAACTGGTATCCATCAGCAGTTGGCCGCCTGCATCCGTTTTTATGACGAGCGCTTTGAGCGTCGAATCGGCGACCACACAATTGCGGCAGGCCCCGACGGCCACGATGTCGCCAGAAGGCAATTCGGTTACGCTGTTCAAGTCGGTTTCGTCGCCGAGCAAATATTGCCGGACCCAAATAACTTTTCCGCAGTTGTTCGTTCGCGTGAGGTAGCCTTTTGAACCGTCCGAACCGGCGGTGATAAATCCTCCATCGCGGGCCACGATCATACGACGTGGCACAAGCTGACCGTTGGTGGGATCTCGGGCGCTGATCAGAATTTCTTGGGGTTGTTGTATTTGCGCACACAGGTTTGCGGCGGCCAACAGGAATGCGAAAAGGATGTTGTTTTTTTTCATGGTTCTACTCGTTTTAAGCTTGAAGAATAACCTTTGATTGTGACTGGGCAAAGGTCTTGTTCTTACTCAGGCCTAGAAACCCGCAAAACCGTGATTTTTAAAAGTTCAAGGTGTTCTAACGGAAAGGGGGGAGGATGTCACCGTAGAACGCGATTGGGGAGGCAACTTCAACATGAGTCATCCCGAGTTTTGAGTTTGGTACGTCCCGGAGGGACGGAATCTTTGTAGAAATGTTGTTTTCGATGAATAAGCGTGCCGTAGGTACGCTATCTGGGGATCTTAGATAGCGTACCTATACCGCCGAGTGCTGGCTGTGCATATCATTTCCCGTAGGGAATCCCTGTTTATAGCAATGAAAACCAATTTTTCAAAACCCCGTATGGGGTTTCCTGCT
>JACMMM010000362.1 GCA_014379065.1 Saprospiraceae bacterium | reverse complement strand
CTATGGCTTTTACGATTTGCCTGCTGGAATCTATGTGGTTAAGGAGACGCAGCAGCCTGGCTGGATGCCAAAGCCTATTTTGATGTCAATTCGTGCAGGGTTCCCTGCGCTGTCTTCAAATCCGGGCAGGTCGAGATCCAACCGCTGCCTCAGGCCTCCAGCAGAAATGAATTCCCCTGTAAAAAAATATGGCAAAGCAAAAACGCGACACCGCACCACCGCCCACCACCTCGATGGATCACGAGGATACCGTCATCACCCTCTCGGGGATGTACCAAAATTATTTTTTGGATTATGCCTCCTATGTGATCCTCGAACGCGCCGTGCCCGCTATCGAAGACGGCTTGAAACCCGTGCAGCGACGCATTCTCCACGCTATGTACGAGCAGCATGACGGGCGCTACCACAAGGTGGCCAATCTTATTGGTCAGACGATGCAGTACCACCCGCACGGCGACGCAGCCATTGGCGATGCGATGGTGAACATGGGCCAAAAAGAACTCATGATTGATTGCCAAGGCAACTGGGGCGATTACCGCACCGGCGACTCGGCGGCGGCACCACGTTATATTGAGGCACGCCTGACCAAGTTCGCGCTGGACGTGGCGTTCAACCACGATACCACCGTTTGGCAGTTGAGTTACGATGGCCGCAAGCGCGAACCCGTGAATTTGCCGATGAAATTCCCACTGGTGTTGGCACATGGGGCCGAGGGCATCGCGGTGGGTTTGAGCACCAAGATCATGCCCCACAATTTTATTGAAATTATCAAAGCCAGCATCGCCAGTTTGAAAGGGCGGAAGTCGGACTTGATCCCGGATTTCCCGACGGGCGGACTGATCGACCCCAGCAATTACAACGGCGGTGGACGGGGCGGCAAACTCCGCGTTCGCGCCAAAATCAAGGAAATTGACAAAAAAACGCTCCAAATCACGGAAATTCCCTTTGGCGTCAATACAGGCGATCTTATCGAAAGCATCCTGAAGGCCAATGATAAAGGCCAGATCAAGGTCAAAAAAGTGATAGACAAGATCGCTGCCGAAATTGACATCGAAATCGAACTCCAGCCCGGCGTCAGTCCCGACGTGACGATTGACGCCCTCTACGCATTCACCGATTGCGAGGTGAGCATTAGTCCGAACTGCTGCGTGATTGTGGACAACAAGCCGCTGTTCACCGAGGTGAACGAAATGCTGCGGATTTCCACGGAAAATACGAAGGAACTGCTCCGCATGGAGTTGGAAATCTTGAAGGCGGATTTGGAGGAAAAACTCCATTTTGCCTCGTTGGAGAAGATCTTTATCGAAAACCGAATCTACCGCGACATCGAGGAATGCGAGACATGGGAGGCTGTGATTCAGACGATTGATGTGGGGTTGAAGAAATATGTGAGTACCCCTTCTGACTCAAATTATTCCAAAGAAGCAAAGAAGGTGAAGCTGTTACGAGATGTCACAGAAGAAGACATCACGCGCCTCACCGAAATCCGTATCAAGCGTATTTCCAAGTTCAACTCCTTCAAAGCCAATGACGAAATTGCCAAAACGAACGAGGAATTGCTGCAAACCAAGCACCACCTTGAACACCTCACCGACTATGCGATTGCCTATTTTGAAAATCTGCTGACCAAGCACGGCAAGGGCCGCGAGCGCCGCACAGAAATCGCTGCGTTCGATACGATTCAAGCGTCGGCTGTGGTGGCAAATAATGCCAAACTCTACGTCAACCGTGCAGAAGGCTTTATCGGCATAGGCTTGAAAAAAGACGATTTCGTACAAGACTGCTCCGACATTGACGATATCATCGTGTTCCGAAAAGACGGAGTGATGAAAGTAGTGCGGGTGGGCGAAAAAACCTTTGTCGGCAAAGACATCGAACACGTGGCGGTGTGGAAGAAAAACGACGAGCGCACCACCTACAACATGGCCTATTCAGACGCAAAAACCGGCAAAACCTTTGTCAAACGTTTCAACGTGACGGCCATCACCCGCGACAAAGACTACCACCTTGGCTCCGAAGCGAAAGGCTCTAAAATGCTCTACCTTACCGTGAATCCCAATGGCGAGAGCGAGGTGGTACAAGTGACACTCACAGCGGCTAGCACGGCCCGCGTCAAGATTTTTGACTACGATTTTGCCGAACTCGCGATCAAAGGCCGCGACTCTCAGGGCAATGTACTGACCAAATATCCGGTCAAACAGATCAAGCAAAAAGAGGTGGGCAAAAGCACCATCGGAGCCCAAAAACTCTGGTTTGACGACATCACCGGGCGCTTGAACACACTCGAACGCGGCGCACTTTTGGGCGAATTCGATACCGGCGACAGCCTCCTCGTGCTTTACAACGACGGCTCCTACGAAGTCACCGACCTCGACGTGCAGCAGCGTTTTGACATGAAAGAAATCCTCCACCTCTGCAAACTCAGCCCCGATCTCGTGGTGAACGCCGTCCACTACGACGGCCACAAAGGCTGGACGATGGTGAAGCGTTTCAAAATCGAAACCAACAAATTGAAGGAGCGCTACTCCTTCCTGACCGATCACGCCAAATCCAAAATCCTTTTTGCCTCGATCAAAGAAAATCCGCGCATCAAGTACACCCTGAAAATCAATGGCAAGCCCATGACGGGTGAAGTCGCCATTGGTGATTTTATGGATGTAAAAGGCTGGAAGGCCATTGGTAATCGGCTGAGCGACCAGATGCTGGGCGGAATCAAGGAAATTGAAGTAGGGGAATCGAGGTTACTACCTAAACCGAAGGCTGTCGAGCCAGAAAATACCCCGGCACCTAAAGCAGGCAGTACAGTTCAACAGGCGAGTCTGTTTGGCGAGGAGGAGGTGACACCTAGCCCGGCCGTCGAAGCACCAAAAACACCTGAGCCGGATGCATCTGACAAGAAGACGTTTAGGGCGGGGGATACGATTGAGTTTGATTGAAAACCCTCGTTTTTTAATTACCCAAAACTTTAGCAATCATAATGGAAAACAATAAAATCATCGTCTTTCAGGAAAAGCAAATCCGTCGCCTTTGGCACGAAGAAGCATGGTGGTTTTCTATCGTGGACGTGGTGGAAGTGCTAACCGAAACCGCCAACCCGCGCCGCTATTGGAGCGACTTGAAGCGCAAACTTGAAGCGGAGGGCTTTGGTGAGTTGTACGAAAAAATCGTACAACTGAAATTGGAATCATCTGACGGTAAAAAGTACGCTACCGACTGCGCTGATACGCCCACGATGTTCCGCATTATCCAAACTATCCCCTCACCAAAGGCTGAGCCGTTCAAACGTTGGTTGGCCCAAGTAGGTTACGAGCGGGTACAAGAGATCGAAGACCCCGAACTCGCTGCCGCCCGCGCCCGCGAGCTCTACCGTGCCAAAGGCTACCCCGAAGATTGGATCGAGATGCGCTTGAAGAGCATCGAGACTCGCCAACAACTCACCTCGGAGTGGAAAACCAGAGGTGTGCAGGAGGGAAAAGAATACAGCATCTTGACCGCTGAAATAGCCCGCGCCACTTTTGGCGTGACCCCTTCTGAGCATAAAGAGATCAAAGGTTTGCAGCGCGAAAACTTGCGCGACCACATGACCAACTTGGAGTTGATTTTCACTATGTTGGGCGAAGAAACCACCCGCCGAAACGCTATTGACGATGATGCTCAGAAGTTTGAAGAAAATAAAATTGCCGCCAAAAAAGGAGGTCGCTCTGCAGGTAAGGCACTCAAAGCATACGAAAAGGATACTGGGAAAAAAGTGCTATCAAAGCAAAATTTTAAGAAGCAACTGGGCGAAGCTGATTTCACCAGTTTGCCCGGCTTGGAGGAGTAGGGCTTTGCGGGTTTTAGATGGTATCACAATCTGTGATACCTATAAAAAATAAGGAAAACTACCCGTCGGCAATTCTCCTTATTAATTTCAGCGAACCTCGGTTCACTATACATCCGACTTGAGCCGTTTGCGTTGCAAAGATGCGGCTTACTGGTCAATTTGTGATACGATTTTACTTTTCCAGTCATGATTTTGACCGAAAGCCCGTATTTTGCACCACAAAGATTTGCTTCCCATGACCAATACGCTCCGATACCCACTCCGCAATATCAGCCCGGATACTTTTCAAGACTTGCAGGAAAAGTACCCGAACGCTTCAGTGCAGATTGACCTGAGCGATATTTTCAGGAATCAACCTTACTTTTGTGTTTAAATCACCATTTCTGGATAAAAATGATGGCCTCTCCAAGCACACGCCCGCCGCTTTCCAATATGCAGATGGAACTCCTGAAATTATATTCAGCTGGCGTTCCTGATGAGTATTTGACCGAAATCAAGGAGATGATTGCCCGCTTCCTATTATCGAAAGCGCGGGAAGCCGCAGGAAAATCTTGGCAGGAAAAAGGCTACTCGGACAAAACGGCTGAAAAATGGATTAAAGGCGAATAACTCCGCTCCATACCATGAAAGTCGTTTTGGATACCAATATCATTTTGGCTTCGATATCGCCCTTCTCGAAATTCAGGTCTGTTCTGGACCGATTTGAGCAGGGCGATTATATTTTGTGCCTTACCACAGACATTATGTTGGAATATGAGGAAAAGTTGGCGCAAAACTTCAATCCTACCGTGGCCGAACTTTTTACAAGCGGCCAAGGAGGCCGAACTAGGATTCCCCTGATTTTGTAATGATTTTGCAGGATGTACGTTCCCTGCACCATATTTGCGAAGCGAAATCGGGAAAAAATCCCTGTCTGCCGACAGGCAGGCTTTCCCCATCCTTTTAAATCCTTCTAATCAAGATTCCACCATGTCCGAACTAGCCTTAAAACTCATCCGCGAAAACATTGAAAAACATAAGCGCGGGGAAGATGCCAACTTTCTTGACCTTGGGAATTGCGGCATGACGGAAGTGCCGGAGGAGATTGGGGAGTGTGTGTGGGTGGAGGAGTTAAGTATTAGCAGTGAATGGTTTGATTGGGAGAAAGAAAAGTGGAGGAAATCAATAAATTCTGGGCCGAAAAATATTGTCTCTTGTATTTCAACAGGATGCACCCAGCTAAAAAATTTAAAAAAACTTTGGTTGGCAGATCATTCGACACAGGAATCAAATTTTTCAGATTTGTCCTTAATATCTGCATTTTCTGAATTAGAATACTTAGATTTCGCATATTCGCAGATAGCGGATTTATCCCCAATTTCAGAACTTCTAAACCTGAAACAATTAAATTGTTCTTCTACTCAGATTACGGATTTGTTTCTTGTCAAAAAATTGATAAATCTCCAGAACCTTAATTGTGCAGATTGCGAGATTCTTGACATATCTCCAATATCCGGTTTGAATAAGTTGAGACAATTGGTAATTGCTCGTACTAAGGTCGCGGACATATCTGCTTTAGCATCTTTGAAACACCTTGAGGCTATTTACCTTGGCGGGACCCCAATATCAGATTTATCGCCTCTTTCTGAATTGAAAAATGTAGAACGGTTAGCATTATGGCGCACACAAATACATGATTTGTCCCCATTAATAAATTTTAAAAAACTATACTGGCTACTTTTACAGGAGTCTTTGGTCACAGATTTGTCCCCGTTGACTAAAATCAAAAAACTAAAAGTTCTTTCTTGTGATGGATTGATTATATCAGATTGGTCATATGTCAGTTATTGTGCTGGCCTAGAAACCCTCTATGCCAATGAGTCAAATTTTTGCAATCTAGCATTGTTATCCCGGCTTATTAAATTAACAAGAATCGAAATAAAATCTTGTGAAATTTCTGATTT
>JACMMM010000361.1 GCA_014379065.1 Saprospiraceae bacterium | reverse complement strand
TTGATTCGAAACAGGTCTTTTTTGTAATTTTTTTGCCATTGCTTCACGTGTGTTTTCTCACCCTCTCACTCCTCACCCTCTCACTTCTAAAAATGCGTCCAACCCTGCGCTTTCAATTCGTGCAGGTTGCCGCCTTTTGTATTCAATTTGATGCCGTCTTTGGCTTCCAGGATTTCCCCGGCGATGTAAATATCGGGCAAATACTTTACTTTTTCCACATCTTCGGGGCGTATGGTGAACAGCAGCTCGTAGTCCTCGCCGCCATTGAGGGCGCAAGTGATGGGGTCGAGTTTGAATTTCAGGGCTAACATCTGCGCTTCTTGATTGATGGGAACCCCGCTTTCTTCGATGAGCGCACCTACCTTGCTTTGCTTGCAAATGTGGAAAATTTCCGAAGCCAGCCCGTCAGAAATGTCAATCATGGCCGTCGGTTTCAGGCCAATTTTTCGAAATTCCTCGATCATGTCGCGCCTTGCTTCGGGCTTGAGTTGTCGGCCTACGGCGTAGGTTTGATTTTCAAAATCGGGTTGTAATTCGGGGTTTTCCTGCCAGATAAGTTTTTCTCTTTCCAGGATTTGGAGGCCGAGGTAAGCCCCGCCGAGTTCGCCGGTGATGCAGATGAGGTCTCCTACCTGCGCGCCCGAGCGGTACACGAGCAATTCCTTTTCGCACTGACCAATGGCCGTGATGCTGATAGTCATGCCTTTGGGCGAAGAAGTGGTGTCGCCGCCCACCAGGTCCACTTGGTATGCCTCGCAAGCTGCGCGAATCCCCGCATAAAGTTCGTCCAAAGCCTCCACCGAAAAGCGGTTGGAGATGGCAATAGACACGACGATCTGCTTCGGAATTGCGTTCATCGCATAAATGTCGGAGAGGTTGACGATCACGGACTTGAAGCCCAAATGTTTGAGCGGCGTGTAAGCCAGATCAAAATGGATGCCCTCCACGAGCATGTCCGTGCTGACCACGGTGCAAAGCGGGCCGTTTTCGATCACAGCTGCGTCGTCGCCCACACCTTTGATGCTGGAGGCTTGGCGTAGCGGAAAATCGCGCGTGAGATGGTCAATGAGACCGAATTCGCCGAGGGTATTTACGTCAGTTCGTTGCACGTTGTTCTTATTTAAGTGAGGCGGACTTTTAAAGTTTATGAAGGTTTATAGGGGTTTATGAAGGTTGTTAATTTGCACTCGAAGATGCAGAGAATCGCTACTTTTCGAGTGCAAATTATCAACCTTCATAAACCCCTATAAACCTTCATCAACCTTGTAAATCGAGCGTTTGTTCAGCCTTGGAAGCAGCCATAAAGACAAAAATCCCCCTGCGAAGTTGTAGAATATCTGCACCGCAAAAAAGGAAATGTTTGCATACGAAAATCCGTCGCTGCCACCAATGCCATAAAGTGTGAGTCCCGCAATGCAGAGCGCGTGGTACGTTCCCATGCCACCTGGCGAAGGAATCACAAAGCCCAAAGTGCCAAACACAAAAACCATCAGCGCAGCATTTGCGCCCAAGTGCGCCGTGGGCGGGAATGCTTTAAGACCGAACCAACATTGCAGGTAAAACATGACCCAGATGCCCACAGAATAGGCAATAAACAAGCCCGGGTTTTTCAGTTTGAAGACGCTTTTTAGCCCATCAATAAATCCTTTCAGGAGTTTTCCAACTTTTTGGAACAGTGGGACTTGCGCGAGTTTTTCCCGTAAAAGTATGATCGTAAGAATACCAAGCGCACTAATGGCGAGGAAGCCCAATACGAATGGGTTTTGGAAAAAACCGCCACCAGATTGACCGTCTTTTCGCTGTGCGATGAAGGCCCATAGGGTGTCGCCTTCAAGTAAAAATGCCAAGCCTACCACGCCACCCAGACAGAGAAAATCCATCAGGCGATCCATGGTAACGGTGCCTATTACCTTCTCCACAGGAATTTTTTCGTAGCGCGCAAGCGAGCCGGCACGCACCACCTCCCCCATGCGGGGCAAGAAGAGATTAGCGAAGTAACCCAGTAGAATGGTGAACAAGGAATTGGCGAAACCTACTTGGTAACCCATGGGCTGCAATAGCATTTGCCAGCGAAGCGCACGGAAAATATTGCTTACGGTGAATGCCAGCAACACTATCAGTATCCACCACAGGTTCACCGTGGAGAAGTCGTACAAGAGCTTGTCGGTCAGGCTACATTGGTCAGAAGGGGTGCCGTCCAAACGGCATTGCTCTTGGAAGGCAGCGTTCTGGCTGCTGAACACCCAAGCCATGATACAAACCCCGATACCAAGGAATAAGAGGAATTGAAGGATTTTTTTTGCCATAGAAACTGATGTAAACGGGGCGCAAAGGTTGGGAAATCTGGCGGAATGGGCTTGGTGTTGATGTGATTATCTATTTCTGTCTTGTGGATTGCTTTTATCCGTTTTTTATTCTGATTTTATTTGGGCATAACCACTTTTGTGGCGCTATAACTCTAACCTTTTAAAAATATCAATTTATGAAATCTCGATTTACCAACTTTATTTTTGTTATGCTCGCCTTCCTGCCGGGCATTTCTATGGCCCAGATCGCCAACCCTCCCATTATAGCAGTAGATGATTCGCTCACCGTGATTCTAGGACAGGCCATCACGTACAATGTCAAGGACAATGATTCAATTAATTTTCCGCTTCCTGTCCAACTGGATGTGGAATGGGTAGACATTTATCCGTGCATTGGGCTATCAGCGGACGGAACACTCAAAATTTTGCCTGATGCGAATTCTTGTGTTGGCGACACACTCGAATACACTTACCGATATACGGTTTGCGATGACTCTATCTCGAAGTGCAGCGCCAGGGTTAAAATGCTTGTACAACGCATAGATGATTGCTTTTTTGTAAGGATGGAAGATTTCATCAAGCAAGGCCAGGTTGACAGTCCACAATGTGCATTTGTTTGCGAAAATTCCGCCTCGACCTTTGTAGCCACCTATAACCCAAGCAGCACTTATACATGGTCTGTGGTCGGAGGTATAATAACGCCTGGGGTAAATGCCGCTACAGTTAATATTGCTTGGGGACCCAAGGGAGCCGGAACAGTCTCGCTGACCATTACTAATGGCGATGTTTCTACCACAATCAACGTCTGTGTGGTCATTATGGAAGGGCCGACGGCCTCTTTCACTACCTCTTCTACAAATATTTGCAAAAACGGAACCGTCACTTTCAACAACACCTCCACCGATGGCAGTAGCTTCTTTTGGGATTTCGGAGATGGGGGTATTTCCGCTGCCACCAGCGTGACGCATCCCTACACTACACCAGGAATCCATACCGCCTGCCTGATCGTGACCAGGAAAAATCCCAATGCAAATGGGCCATCTTGTTCCTGTAATGATACAATGTGTGTGGAGATCGTGGTAGACTCCTTGGAGGGACCGAACATTTTCTGCGTTTCTACTTTGTGCGCCCATGACAGCACCAAATACTGGACCGACGCCACCTGCGATAGCCTTAAATGGACTGTGATGGAGGATGGGTTGCCTGTTACTTTTAGCGGACAAGGCAATGATACCATCTGTGTACAATGGGGCCCTGGACCTCTTGGCACCGTCACATTGGAAGTAAAGGATTGCACGATCGCCTATTGCGCAGCGCCCGTCACAGTCACCATCCCAATCATACCTTCTACCGTTGTCATCACTGGTGAAATAGAAGTCTGTGCGGGATCATCCGAAACCTACACCGTGCCAAAATGGATGGGGGTGTATTACGACTGGACCGTAATGGGGGCCATCAGTACGACACAAGATGGCCCAAATACGATCACCGTTCAGTGGGGGGCTGTCGGTACAGGAACAATCACGCTGCATTATTACAGCGATTTTCTGAGTGGCTTGCCTGGTCAAGATCCTGCTGATTGTATGGGCACTGCCACGCTCAATGTGCTCATAAAGAGAACTTTTCAGATTAATACACAACCTAAAACGGCGGTATGTGCCAATGAGGTTTCCACCTATACGGCATTCCCTCCCAACGCATACACCTGGACAGTCAGTGGCAGCTCGCAGCCCCTCATTATGGGAAATGGCACAAGCTCCATTACCGTAACCTGGAATTCCGGGCCAGGCAATTACACCATCACCGCGATGCCTGTCAATCCTAACCCATTTTGCAATGATGTCGCCACCAAATTTATGCAGGTACTCGATACCCTTCCCTTGCCATGGATTGATGGCCCGGACACGATCTGCCCAGGTCAAACCTACACTTATTTTGCCCAGACCAATCAGATTGGGGTAGGATTTAACTGGTCTATCAGCAACGGTGGAGTATTGAGCACTGCGACGGTAAATCCTTTAATCGTTACCTGGGGGGCGACAGGACCCTATGTGCTTTACTTGCAGCAATTTATGCTTGCCGACCCTATGTGTAGCTCTGATACAGTTGCCCTACAAGTGAACCCCAAAAAAATTGATTCTTTTGCGATTGATGGCCCGAGATTAGTCTGCATCAATTCGCTTTTGGATTATTCGGCCACCCCAGACCAGCAGGACCCTGATGCAATCTATACTTGGACAATAGAAGACCCATTGCTGGGCAGTGTCGTGCTCGGACAAGGCACACCGGACATCAAGGTCCAGTGGAACAATGTAGCAGACACCGCTACCCTGACGCTGACGGTCGAATTGTGTGACTCCACGCTTTCAGTCTCCTTTCCAGTAATAATAAAATCTCCAAGGCCCCTAAACATCATGCAAAAAGATATTTCCTGCCCAGGTCAGGATATCACCTTGGAAGCAAGTGGCGGTTTTCTAAAATACCTGTGGTCCAACTTAGAGATTACCCAAACGATAACGAATGCCTTGGCAAACACGGTGTACACGGTATCTACCTGTGATAGCGCTGGCTGCATAGTGATTGCTAGGTATGATACGGATACTGCGGTTGTGCTCCCAGCGCCACCCTCTCATCTGCCCGTATTGATTAGTATTTGTGTTTTGCCTTGCGATCCATCTACGGTAAATATCAATGCACCAAGTAACTCCAGCCAGTACTCATATAGCTGGACCTGTGATAGCTTGCCAGTGCAAAACACTTCGAGCACTTTAACACATACAAACACGTGTGAAAAGGACACTTTTGTTTATGAAGTGAAATTGACCGATGTAAATACTGGCTGTATGGCAACATCCGAGACCACAGTGATCCAAACAGATATCTGTCCTGGCGGCTGTGATCCGGATACTACTGCTTCCATTGACTTTATGGCTACCAACCAAAAGCCCGATTGCGATAGTGTGGATTTTAAAGCGATGCCTGTCAATGCAACCATTATCGGATGGGACTTTGGCGACCTGTCTAGCGCAGGTCCTGATCCAAATCCTACGCATTATTATGACCATGTAGGTGATTATACGGTTACACTGTCTGCTCAAGTAGCCAATATGAGCCCGCCTCCGGCATTCTGTTTGATATCGGTATCCCATAATGTTCATATCCCCTTGAAAGCTAAATTCAGTTGCACTTCCAATTGCTCGAAAGTTACATTTGCCAATCTAACCACCTATAATAGCCTGCCAGGGGATGTCCCCATCAATTGGTTATGGGAATTCGGCGATCCTTTGAACAGCACGTCCACGTTGGAACACCCGCCTATGTTTATATATCCCGGCCCAGGCAATTATACCGTCACCCTGACCGTGATGAATGTTGATAGCTGTGTTTCGGTCTTTACAAAAGAGATTACCGTTGGCGGGGTTTCTTTGGATACCATACTCATTGCCCCGGATACCGCTTGCGTGGGTACGCCGCTCAGTTTTTGTGGTATTCCTCCAGATACAAACATTGTACAATGGGATTGGGACTTTGGTGACGGCTCTACCAACGGTGCCCCGAAGCCTTTTCACAGTTACCTCTCGCCGGATACCTACACTGTCGCATTGACCGTCACGGATGCAGAAGGCTGCACCGATATGGCGACGATAAGTTTGGATGTTCACCCCTCGCCAGTCTATCAGGATATCACGGTCTCGCCCGGGCTGATCGTTTGCGATAGTACGGAAGTGACACTCACAGCGCCAATGGGGGATTACACATATTTGTGGTCAAATTCAAGCACAGCGCAATACATTAAGACGGATTCAGCCGGAACCTACAGTGTGACCGTTACAAATATCTATGGCTGCACCATGGTGCCAGATCCGGTGACGATTGTTGTATTTTCTACGCCGCAGGCTACCATTTCCGGCAATCATTACAAATGTAACAACAATCCTTGTGTGACATTAAGTGCACCATTGGGGCAACATTACGCCTACTTATGGTCAAATGGAGCAACAAGCGCCACGATCCTCGTTTGTAGCGCAGGTGTTTATACCGTAATGGTGACAGACACCTCCACCCATTTGAGATGTTCCGCTGTTTCCGATTCGTTTAGTGTTTTTGTAGTACCTGCCCCCGTGCCCCAGATCAACATTTCCCCAAATGAATGCGAAGGTGTGCCAGTGATGCTCTCTGTGAATAATATCCAATCGGACGTAACATACAATTGGAACAACGGTGCTATCGGGACTTCCATTACGGTCATACAAGCAGGCACCTACTTTGTGATCGGTGTGGATACGATTACTGGCTGTGTAGGCTCCAGCTTTGTCGTTATTCATCCCCTGCCCGATTTGTGCTTGGTCCCTGCGGGTTGCTACGAAGTTTGTAATCCCTATACCATCTGTGGCCCGGGGGGATTGAAGGATTATCAATGGACGAAGGATGGCGTAGATAGTGGAACCGACTCCTGCCTGGTCGTAACACAAAGTGGCACTTATAGCCTGACCGGAACCAATTCGTTTGGCTGTGTGCGCACATCAGAATCACTCATGTTGACGGTGACAGATTGCACCTGCTTTGGCCTGAGCGCATCTGCTTCGCCTGTTGGGGCAGGCAGTTGTTGCTGGAAACTCAGTTACGATAACCCGCTCAACACCCTGTACAGCTTGACGATCCACAGCAATGATGCCAACCTTAGCTTTAACGGCTTAAGTGGGCCTTTTTCAACGGCTCCGGGTATCAATTCAATAACGTTGTCGAATGTAGTACCGGGTATGCCATTAGCGTCTGGTGTGCTCAGCAACTTTCTGAACGTTTGCTTGAGCAACGTGCTAAACATGCCACAGTTAATCCTCTTCGACTGGTATGATGCCAACCACAACCTTCTTTGCTCGGACACGGTGAAATTGTTTTCGCAGCAAATCCTTGTGGATACCATTTTCCTGTGCCCTGGCAAAACCGTCACCCTTGGGGGAGCGCCATACGCCGCCCCGAATATTGTCACAGTTAACCTGCACGGTGCTGGAGGGGCCTGCGACACGCTGGCTACTTATCACCTAATCCTTTCCCCCGCACATGTCGTTACGCTGAACTGCCCCTCCAACATAACAGTCAACGCCGCGCTGGGAGAAACCACAGCTGTGGTCCACTACGCCACACCAACCGCTACCAGCACTTGTCCGGGCAGTATTCCAACGGTGGTTCTATCATCGGTTCTGCCTAATGGGAACATGTTTCCGCTGGGTCAAACAACCGTGTGCTACCTCGCAAAAGACGAGGACGATTGCTGTAGCAACATAGATTCTTGTTGTTTCATAATAACCGTGCTGCCAGCGGAAGAAGACCCCTGTGATGAACAAATGACTGCCTGCATCAAATTTGAGCTATTGGACATCACCAAGGATCTTGCAGGCAATCAAACCTATCGAATGCGCGTGACAAACAACTGCAATAACGACCTGACGTATGCTGCATTCCAGGTGCCTGATGGCATCACAGCGATTAGCCCAGCCAACAACGCTATTTATACAGCACCGAGCAGCAGAACGTATATCGTCCGCAATCCGAATTTTTCCCCCTTCTATTCCATTCGTTTCAAATCCATTGCCACTGGCATCAGCAATGGGCAGTCGGATATTTTCGAATACAAGCTGCCACCGCAAGTTTGCCAAGGGTGCATTCTTGCCACCGTTCGCCTCTCTCCGCAAATTTTCTACCAAGCGCACCTGTGTTGCATGATGCCGAGTAGCCTCGTTGTATCGCCCACCGTGCTTGATCTCGTTGAATCTCAGGAGTCACCTGCCGCAAGGGCCGACGAATTTGAACCCTTGGACGATGTCTTGCCCAGTCAGTTCGCGATCTTCCCAAATCCTACGGACGGCACGCTCTTCGCCGATCTGTCCGACTGGGAAGGAGAACAGCTTCAGGTACAGATATACAACAGTCAAGGGCAGCAGTTGCAGAGCCTCTCTGTGAATGCAGCGGGAGTTCCGCAAATAATCGAAATGCCAAAAGATTTGACGGATGGACTTTATTTCCTTGAAATTTTGACGGGAAAGGACGAGCGGCAAATGGCAAGATTTGTGTTGTTGCGAAATTAGCCTCATTAAAAGCCACGTAGCAAAAATGACATGAGCCATCCCGAATTTTCGGGATAGCTCATGCTCAAATAAACACAAATATTGTTCAGGAGGATTGATTGCTATTATCAATAAACGGAAGAAGTCAGGTCTTCAAAGTTGGCACCGCCAGCACCCCAGAAAAATGTGTTGGCGGGGTTGGGCCAAGGATTTGACCAAGGAAGACGGCTAAGGCCAAAGCTACCCGAGTTAATGGAACGGTTGATAGACATCTGGTTGATGTTGCGATCCCAACCGATGGCGCAGTGTCCGGTGGCAAAATCAACCAAAGGATCAACGTTGACCATTAACGTAGCGTTTGCCCCAAAAGCGCCCGGTTGGATTAGATACAACAGAGCGGGCTGTAAAGCATTTGCACTGGTTGCGCAGCCTACAAGGCGAATCTCCTTGTCCATGATTACCAAAGAAAGGCCTTTCAGCGTGTAGCCGGCAGCAATGCCCAATATGCCGACTGAAGCATAATCGCCGTAATTATTGCCGTTGTCATTGATTGTAATCAATTCGTTGTTGTTGGCGCGCAAACCATAGAACGTGTTCAGGTTAGGCTCATATTCCAGGTCAGTGACCACACCTACATAGCTGGTGGAAGCAAAACTGCACTCGCCCGTAATTGGGTTTACTTTGAACAAAGATTCATTATACGCACCATTGCCCGTGCTACCCGTGGTGAGGAAGTGCGCCCCATTCAAATTCGTCAAGCAAATGCCCGTGAGGTTGTCGTAACTATCACACATGTGGGCAAAACTGCTGAATGGCTGCCCCGAGGAGACGCAACACTAACGGACAAGTACGGGGTAAAGGATGGTCAGCACGTGGCTGAAGATTGCACGCACGCGCCGCTATCACAAAGCTGTAATTTGTCTGTTGTTTGCCTTCAAAACCCAGTTCACAGCTCTCTGGGTGCCTTTTATGTCCAAGAAATTTTGGAGTGATATTACTTTGAGATGTGTCCTCAAGAAAGAGGCTCCTCGGTGCATCACCTGACTTTCGTGGCATGAATATCTAAACCTTCAGGAT
>JACMMM010000360.1 GCA_014379065.1 Saprospiraceae bacterium | reverse complement strand
ATCACCGACATACGCGCCACGCCGCTGCACCTTGCCTTTGAGGAATGTCGCCAAAGCGCCGACCGCCGAGGCATGCGTGTCACCGGCTCTGAACTCGTCGGCCTTGTACCGCTAGGTGTAATGCTCGAAGCAGGCCGGTATTTTTTGAAAAAACAACAGCGCAGTGTAGGCGTGAGCGAAGCGGAATTGCTCAAAATCGCCGTCAAGTCTATGGGTTTGGACGAGCTTGCGCCATTCGACCCACAACAAAAAATCATCGAATACAATCTCGAAAAAGGCAATCCTGCGAACGCTAAAAAGCTGGTAAAGAAGGACTTAGTCGCCTTTGCCAACGAAACCGCCAGCGAAAGCCCTGCTCCCGGCGGCGGCTCCATCAGCGCGTATGTAGGCGCTTTGGGTGCATCGCTTGCTGTCATGGTAGCCAACCTCAGCAGCCACAAGCGTGGCTGGGACGAACGCTGGGAAGAATTCTCCGATGCCGCTGAACGCGGCCAAAAAATCAAGGACGCGCTGCTCCGCACGGTGGACGAGGATACCGACGCTTTCAACCTCATCTTAGCGGCTTTTGGCTTGCCGAACACCACCCCAGAGGAAAAAACCGCGCGAAAAGCGGCCATTCAAGCGGCCACCCGCAAGGCCATTGAGGTGCCCTTCAAAGTAATGCAACTTGCATTTGATTCTTTCCCCATCATCAAGCAGATGGTCGAAACGGGCAACCCGAATTCGGTGACGGATGCGGGCGTAGGAGCCTTGTGCGCTCGGGCTGCGGTGCGGGGCGCGTTCATGAACATTCAAGTCAATACGGGTGGATTGAACGACAAAGAATACGCCGAGCAGGTATTAGCCGAAGGGAAAAAAATGGCGGAGTCCGCCGATGAGATGGAACGGGAGATTTTGGAAATTGTGGCGGGGAGGATTTAAATTTACGATGCCCTTAACACCCCTTCACCAATCCCTAACAGGCTAATACCGTTTAAGCCCCAAACTATTTCAACATGAAAGTCCAACCAATCCTGCTCACCCTTGCGCTTTGCGCTTTTTCTTTTTCCACTATTTCCGCTCAAAACAACCGCTACCGCCGCGGCAACGACGATGAGCCTGAACAAAAATGGAGCGTCGGCTTGGCGCCCTTCAGCCTGATACTGCCGAGCGGCAAAGTCAATGTCCGCGGTGAATGGGCATACGCTTCAAACAAATCACTTTCTTTACTGGTGGGTATTCCGCGCCCAACCAAGATGCCCAACCTGTTGGAAAATACTTTTGACTTGACTGGAGAGGGCAAAACGGTAAAAAACCGCTACACTTCTTTTGGTGCTGTGCTAGAAAACCGTTTTTATCTGGGCGGCAATGCCCCCCGCGGATTTTATCTGGCACCGTATGCTCGCTACAACCATTTTTCCTTGGCGCGAACTACAGAAATTAATGAAAGTCAATATTCTACGACATTCAAAGGTGGCGTAGACGGCATCGGCCTAGGGGGCGCTATGGGGGTGCAGTTCCGCCTTGGCGACCATATCACGATGGACGCGACCATTGTCGGCCTTGACTTCAAATGGATGCGCGGAACCCTCACCTATTCCACCAATGATCCTAATAATGATGTAGCTGCTTTCCGCGATGAAGTACAAGCGGCCGTGGAAGACATCCCATTCATTGGCTCGAAACTTTCTGCGGCCATTGACGGCGACCGAATTAAAGTGCATACGCCGGGGGCGGCTTTGCCGGGGTATAGATTTAATTTGAGCGTGAACTACGTGTTTTGATCTGAGTGAATACTTTACGAACTTCCCGAAAGTTTTAAACTTTCGGGAAGTTGAGGCCCACGGCAGGCTTGGCAATTGAACCGCCAAGCCTGCTTTGTTTTCTATCTTCAAATTCTTTTCAAACATTCACAAAACCTCCCGGAAAAGCGCAATTTAAAGTACCTTCGCGCCCGTTTTCATGAAGCGATGAATTAATGCCCCCCTTCGCTGTTGGCTATGGCGGGTAAAAATGATAAAGTGATTTTATCCGCTTCTCTCCGTGATTACCCCATCACTTCATCGCTTTTACCCGCCGTAGCCAACAGCGAAGGCGGGCATCACATTATCACTCCATGAAGAACATTCGCAATTTCTGCATCATCGCACACATTGACCACGGGAAAAGCACACTTGCTGACCGCCTGTTGGAATACACCCACACCATCAGCAAGCGCGATATGCAAGATCAGGCGCTCGACAATATGGACCTCGAACGCGAGCGCGGTATTACCATCAAGAGCCACGCCATCCAGATGAAATATGTGCATCCGGCCAATGGCATAGAGTACATTTTTAACCTTATTGATACGCCCGGGCACGTAGACTTTTCCTACGAAGTAAGCCGTTCCATTGCTGCTTGCGAAGGGGCGCTTTTGCTTGTGGATGCGTCGCAAGGCATTCAGGCACAGACCATTAGCAATCTGTACTTGGCCGTTGACCACAACCTTGAAATCATTCCCATTGTGAACAAGGTGGATATGGAGAGTGCCATGGTCGAAGAGGTGCAAGACCAAATCATAGACCTCATCGGTTGTAAGCGCGAGGAGATCATTTCCGCATCTGGACGCACGGGGATCGGTGTAGCAGAGATTTTGGCCGCCGTAGTTGATCGTGTCCCAGGCCCTGGTGGCGACCCTGATGCGCCGCTCCAGACCATGATTTTCGACTCGCTGTTCAACTCCTACCGGGGCATCATTGCCTATGTCCGCGTGATGAACGGCTCGATGAAAAAAGGCGACAAAATCAAATTCTTTAATACCGGAAAAGAAGTAGTTGCCGAAGAAGTGGGTGTGCTCCGAATGGGACAATTTGAGGCCACCGAGATCAGCACCGGCGATGTGGGCTATGTCATCACCGGCATCAAAGTGAGCCGAGAGATTAAAGTGGGTGACACGATCACACACGTCGCAAGGCCCTGTGCTGAGGGTGTAAAAGGTTTTGAGGAAGTAAAACCCATGGTTTTTGCGGGCGTATATCCACTAGACAATGACGACTTTGAAGACTTGCGCGATGCCCTGGAAAAACTGCAACTCAATGACGCTTCACTCGTTTGGGAACCTGAAACTTCCGCTGCGCTCGGCTTTGGATTCCGATGTGGGTTCCTTGGCATGTTGCACTTGGAAATTGTCCAGGAGCGGCTTTACCGTGAGTTCAACCAAGACGTCATCACCACCGTTCCCAACGTGCCCTACACTGCTACCGATATGAAGGGGAACAAATTCACGGTACACCAGCCTACTGAACTTCCAGAGCCCAATTTTTTGCAAAGCGTACAGGAGCCTTACATCTATGCGCAGGTGATTACCAAGCCAGAATACATCGGCAACATCATGACGCTCTGCCTCGATAAGCGTGGTATCCTCATCAAGCAGCACTACCTCACGCCCACGCGCCTGGAAATCATCTTCCACTTGCCATTGGCCGAAATCGTATTTGATTTCTACGACAGACTGAAATCCATTACGCGGGGCTATGCCTCCTTCGACTACCATGTTATTGACTATCGCGAAACGGACTTGGTGAAACTCGACATTAAACTCAACGCTGAACCTGTGGACGCACTTTCCGCCCTCGTACACCGCTCCAAAGCGGAATCCATGGGTCGCAGAATGTGCGAAAAACTCAAAGAACTCCTGCCCCGCAAGCAGTTCCAGATCGCCATTCAGGCGGCCATAGGTCAAAAAGTCATTGCTCGCGAAACCATCTCCGCCTTGCGTAAAGACGTTACGGCCAAATGCTACGGCGGCGACATCTCGCGGAAGCGCAAACTGTTGGAAAAGCAAAAAGAGGGCAAAAAGCGCATGAGGCAGTTTGGAGATGTGGAGGTTCCTGCGGAGGCGTTTATTAAGGTGTTGAAGTTGAATGATTGAGGACAAGGTCTATGTAACTTTTCTACACCTCTGAAGTATTACACTTGCTATAAATCAACGAGGGTGTCTCATAAGTGGTGAGGCACCCTCGTTTTGTTTACTTCGTTGAGGCATCTATCTTTACAAAGCCAATGTTGGTTATAACCCGCAAACTCGTTCCTATGAAAAAAAACTATCTCTTACCTGCTCGCTGCCACAAAAAGCTAAGTGGAATGGCTATCGCGGGTAAACTATTGCTCTTTTTCGCAGTACTTTTTGCCCGGCCGGTTTTTGGCCAAAGGATATGTGATACCCTCTATACCACCAAGGGCGCACAAATTCTGATTGAAATTGTGCATTTGTACAAATCGGGGATTGTGTACACCAAATGCGAGGAGGTCAAAGGCTTTCGATATTATACGATTAGCGATGAGATTTTGGAAATACGGTATCAAAAAGGGGTAAGGCGTTCGGTGATATCTGGTAATCAGAAAAAAAACGCAGTAGATACCAATAAACTCATCGTTCCGAAGATCATCATTTGGGCAGGGTATGACTTGATGAATTCAACTAGCTATGGCAGTTACTCGCTGGGATTTCCCATTCAGTTCGGAATGGAAATGAGTTTTACCGATAACCCTATCCGCCTCGGATTGAGTATTCAGCCATATTATTTTAAAGGCTCAAGGGAAGACGGCACGGGT
>JACMMM010000359.1 GCA_014379065.1 Saprospiraceae bacterium | reverse complement strand
ACAATTGTTTGGGCGGATTGTTTTTTCGATGCCATAAATTCTGAAATCTAATTTAAAGAAAAATGAAAGTGCTGGGATTCGCTTAGTGTTTTCCTGGGGCAAAGATGCGACGTTTTGTTGAATTCAATGCCATTTGCAGATTATTATTCTGTAAACAGCGTGTTAAAATTCGATTATCCAAATTATAGTTTTAAGAATGGCTAAATTTGACTTTCGGGAAAACTCTACATTATTCATTCCAATGTAACATCTACCATCTTGTAACCGTTCATTTCAATGAGCGGTTACAAGATGAAAGATGCGTTAAGTCAACGATATTGCCAGATAGGGTCGCCCGATATTGCGGAAGGAAACCCCATACGGGGAAAAACTGCTTTCCATTGCTATAAACAGGGATTCCCTACGGGAAAACTATTAGAACCCAAACGCTTGACGTTGCAAATATTTTAAAGAAAAGCCTTGCTTTGCTGAAAAACATCACCGCGCTACGATATGCACTTGTCTATCTTTGCCGCCGAACCATATCACCAAATCAACCCATCCACAAATCAACAGTTATACTAATCAACAGTTATAATGTCTAACCTCCTCTCTGGCAAAAAAGGAATCATCTCTGGCGCACTCAACAGCGAAAGCCTCGCCTGGAAAGTGGCCGAACGTTGCGTGGAAGAAGGCGCGCAAATCGTGCTCACCAATGCTCCAGTGGCCATGCGCATGGGCGAAATCAATGGCCTCGCCGAAAAATGCAATGCTCCCGTCATAGGCGCTGACGCAACCTCGATGGAAGATCTGGAAAATCTTTTCTCCAAATCCATGGAGCATTTTGGCGGCAAATTCGACTTCGTGTTCCACTCAATCGGCATGTCTGTCAACGTACGCAAAGGCAAACCATACACCGACTTGAACCACGAGTGGATGCAAAAGACCTTTGACGTGAGCGCTATCTCGTTTCATAAAATGATGCAAACGATCTGGAAACTCGATGCTATCAACGATTGGGGCAGCATTCTCGCACTCAGCTACATCGCTGCCCAGCGCGTATTTCCTGACTATTCCGAAATGGCTGAATCAAAAGCGCTGTTGGAGTCTTTTGCCCGTTCCTTTGGCTATCACTTCGGCACCACCAAGCATGTGCGGGTGAATACCCTCAGCCAATCGCCCACTATGACCACGGCAGGCCAAGGGGTGAAAGGTTTTCATGACTTTTTTAGTTACGCCGACAAAATGTCCCCCCTGGGGAACGCTCCAGCGGAAAACTGCGCCAATTACTGCGTTATGCTGTTTAGCGATTACACACGCTATGTCACGATGCAGAACCTCTATCACGACGGCGGCTTCTCGACCATGGGGATGAATCCGGCGTTGATTCAATAATTCTGGGGCAACGTTTCAGCACTTCACTCGTTTTGTGGAAAATGCATAGCAAATCAAGTTTCTGGAATAGCTTGCCTTTTATGGCAAAAATATCTGTGACCAAGAACAGGCGCATTGGTTTTACATTTTGCACTTTCCTGTTTTTCTGTTTTGCTGTTTCACTATCTGCCCAGCAGCCCGGTGCCCCCACTACCCCCGCTACGCCACCGCCCAACGAGCCACTGCTCATCACCTTTGCGCTTTCGCCAGAGCGCAGTATTCCTGCAGCCGATACCCTGCCAGATACGGATTTTAGGGTATACGACCCTGCTCGCAGGCATGACATTGACTGGGGGACACTCGGCAACCTAGGCTCGGCAGCACGCCCCTTGTTGTTTAAAACCCAAGCCATCCGTGGGTTTGACGTGGGGGTTCATGCATTCGATTTGTACATGCTGCGGCCTGAGCGACTGGAGTTTTACCGCAATGTAGGCACCTTCAGCGATGCCTCTTTTTCGCAGGGGAGGAATCAGTTTGAGACCAACCTGAACGCCCGATTTGCACGCACTTTCTCGGGGGGCACCAACTTTTCGCTCGAATACCGCACTCTCAACAACTTGGGCCAATACCGCTACCAGCGCGACAAGCACAACGCGCTCAGCATGGGTCTCTGGGTGCCAGTGGGCAAACGATACGATGGTTTTCTGATTTATACGCGCAATGTCATTCGTCAGCAAGAAAATGGTGGCATCGTGTCAGATACCATTTTTGGAACGGGCCAGTTTGCAGGCCCTATTGCAGCAGAGGTTCGATTGTCCCACGAGGCTGCTTACACTCGGCTCGACGATGAATGGTTGCAGCTCACTCAGCACCTGAGGCTGCTCGGTAAAGGCGCAACAGGCAAGCGCAGTCTCCGCGCCACCCACACAATTGGCTGGAACCAGCAGAAATACAAATTCGCCGACCAAGGCTCAGGGGAGGAAGGTTTGGGCGCAGATGCCGATTTTTTTGACCCGGTTTTTTTGGTGGATTTGCGCGGCATCCGGCATTTTGTGCGCCTCGATAGGTTTGATAACACCTTTACAATCAATACATTCAAAACAAAAGACCGGGGGAGGCCTTCAGATTTGCTCGCGGTAGGGTTGGCACATTCGTATTTCAAGGTCAACCAGGAGCCCCGGGAATTCAAGGTTTCAAACTTGTTCCTAACGGGCAATGTTGCAATTACCCCTTCCGAAAAATTTGCCTTCACAGCACAGGGTGCGCTAGGAGTCTTGGAAAATATCGGCGAATACCAATTGCAAGGCAATCTCTCGCTCGGCCTTGGTAAAGCCGGAAAATTCCGCGCCAGTCTGCTCAGTCAAATCCGTCCACCCGCACTGCTCTTTGACCAACTTTTTGTCAGTAAGCGGCAAATTTGGAACAACGACTTTGCCAAACCCGTGGAAAATACGCTCTCGGCAAGCTACGCGCTGCCGTTGATTGGGCTGGAAGCCACCGCCCGCGCCCATGTGGTGAGCAATTATCTGTACTTCGACCAAAACAGCATCGCCGCACAAACGACTGCTCCGGTCCAAGTGACACAACTCCTGATACGCGAAAACATAAAGTGGGGGAGTGTCCGCTTTGACAATACGGTGGCGTTGCAACAAGCTAACCGCACGGACGTCCTGCGTTTGCCCACATGGTTTTCCAAAAACAGCCTTTATTTTTCAGGAAAAGTTTTCAAAAAGCGAATGTTGCTCAATGCTGGCGTGGACTTCCGCATCAACAGCGATTTTCGACCCGATGGATACCATCCGCTCTCCTGGCAATTCCACTTGCAAGATACCCTGACCCAAAAGCCCTATCCATGGATTGATCTTTTTGTTTCCTTCAAAGTGCAGTCATTCAGGGGTTTTGCCCGTTACGAAAACTGCGCAACCTGGTGGGACAAGACGCAGGTTTTTTACCAGACCGCCGGACATCCGCAGCCTTTTGGCGCATTGCGCTTTGGCATCGCGTGGCGTTTTATGGATAGCAATTTGCGGGATGAAAAAGAAACCCCCAACGCGCCTACTGGAAGCAATCCCGTCCCTAGTTCAACACCCATTGGACGACGAGGAGGAGGATAGGATTTACCTTCATTTTGTAATAATTTCAAGCGTGCCACACTTAAAAAAAGGCGTTCCTTTGTGGCCAAATTTTGATTTCTTCCATGAAAAAAACTACCTGCGTGCTTCTGAAAGCACTTTTGATCTTTACCTTCTTTTGTCTGCCCAAACCGATTTTTGCCCAGCCCGGAAATGAATACAAAGTGGCTTCTATCGGATTCTACAACCTGGAAAACCTGTTTGATACAATTGATTCGCCCACCACGAACGATGTGGATTTTCTGCCGCAAGGCCGCCTGTACTGGAATACACCAAAGTACGTCTCGAAACAGGCCAACATGTCCAAGGTAATCAGCCAGCTCGCTACCGAACTCTCGCCCGATGGTGTGGCATTGCTAGGCGTAGCCGAAATAGAATGTCGTAAAGTGCTGGAAGACCTCGTAGCGCAACCGGATTTGAAAGACCGCCACTATCAAATTGTGCATTATGATTCGCCCGATGAGCGGGGCATTGACTGTGGCCTGCTTTACCAAGCCAAATATTTTCAAGTGCTGGGTAGCCGCGCAGTGCCTGTGCCACTAAAAGACCCGAGAACAGGTGTGGTAGATTTTACACGGGACATTTTGTATGTGGCAGGTCTCTTGGATGGCGAACCATTGCACGTTATGGTTGGGCACTGGCCTTCGCGCCGAGGTGGTGAAGCCGGTTCGGGATGGATGAGAGCAGCTGCGGCAGGGGTCTGCAAATATTTGTCCGACAGTATTCAAGCCATAGACCCAAATGCCAAAATCCTCATCATGGGCGACTTGAACGACGACCCCGACAACAAGAGCTTGACGCAAGTGCTGAAAGCCCGCCGCATGGCCGACGACCTCAAGCCTGGCGAACTCTATAACCCGATGTACGACCTGTATAAAAACGGAAACGGCACCTTGGCTTACAGGGATTCTTGGGATTTGTTCGACCAAATGATCGTTTCAAAAGGCTTGGTGAACAAAACTGCTGGCGGCTGGCAACTTTACAATGCACATGTGTTCCGCCAGCCATGGTTGTTGCAAACCGAGGGCGCCTTCAGAGGTTACCCGTTCCGCACCTATGTGGGTGATATTTTTATCAATGGATATAGCGACCACTTGCCTGTGTACCTGTTTTTACTGAAAAAGAAATCTTAGGACGTTGGACGTTGGATTCTGGATGTTGGACGTTGGACACGATTTAGTCCAGAGTCCAGAGTCCAACGTCCAGAGTCCAATATCCAACGTCCAGAACGTCCGCTCATGGAATTCTTCTTTGCCACCCTTTTCTCGCTTTTTTCAATCGTGGATCCGCCCGGTGCAATCCCCGTATATGTGGCGCTCACAAGCGACCGACCGCGTCCGGAACGCAACAAGATAGCCCTGCAAACAAGCCTTTACTTTCTGATTATCCTCTTCTGCTTTTTTGTTGCGGGCAATTACATCCTGTCGTTTTTCGGCCTCACCATCCACGCGCTGCGCATTGCCGGGGGCATGACTTTGCTGATTAGTGGCTTCGGACTGCTTTCGGGCCGATTTGCCAAACGCCGGGGGTACGACAAGGAGGTAGAAAAACACGCACAAGAGCATAAACAAGACATCGCTTTTTCACCCATGGCTATGCCGATGCTCTCGGGGCCGGGTTCTATTTCTTACCTCATCACGCAGTACAACCAGCATCCGGCCTGGGCAGAACGTTGGCAAATAATGGCCGCCATTGTGGCCGTGGCCGGGCTGGTATGGGGCTGTTTGAGGATTGCACCTTTCCTGTTCAAAGTTTTTGGGGCAGGTGGCTTGAATGCTATTGCCCGTATTATGGGCTTCATCGTCATTGCCATCGGGGTGCAGTTCATCGTGGATGGGCTGGTGCATTTGGTGGGGGAGATGCGATGAGTTTATTTTTCCGTAATATCCACTTGCATGAACTCCGAACTACTAACGCTCGCACAAACCAAGTTAGCCAAATCAAAAGTCACGCTCGATGTAGCAGACTTTGACAAAAAAATGCTGGGCAAAATCCCTGCCGGGGCCGTGTTCGTCTGCAACCAACTCTTGCCCGGCCTGGACGAATGGGTGATGATGGCTTTGTTGGCCGAACATTTTGAGAACGTCCGAATCCTCCATCCTTATCCAACAGCGCCACCCAAATCACTTAGACCTTATGTGCTGCGCCCTTCGCGTAAAAGCCTGGAAGACAGGTTTCTGCGCCTCAATTTTGCCAAGCGTCTCGCCCGTCGCGTACGAAAAGGTAATGCGGTAGCCCTTGCGCTTGATTTCTCCGACAATCCACTAAGCCACCTCGGCAAAAACCTGATTCGGACGCAGATTCTCCGCCAAATCCGCAAATCCGGTCAGTCCGTAGTCCCGGTCCACTTGCAAGCAGAGCGGATGCCTGGGGGCCTTTTGCGCAAGGCCATCCCTGGCTTGCCATTTCACCTCACTGCAGGGCCGGTGCGTATCAGCGTTCGGATCGGAACGTCCATCCCTCCCGAAGACATCGCAACATTGGGCAAAAATCGGGTTTGGGGCAAATTCCTTCAGGCCAAAATATTCTCCCTCGGCTCGCCTTTTGATGTTCAGCCCGAACTTTTTATGGGCAAAAAGCCGAACGCACAGGAGCCGATTGCCGAACCTATTGATCCCCAATTGATAGCGCAGGAAATCTCCGATTTGTCGGCTGAGCACAAAGTGGCGGAGCGTGGGCAGTTTGATGTGTTGGTTGCGCCGTTTTCTGCGCTGCCGCATACCATGTTTGAAATTGGCCGCTTGCGTGAGCTGACTTTCCGGGCTGCGGGTGAGGGCACGGGCAAAGCCAGGGACATGGACGAGCACGACCTTTATTATCTGCAACTGATCATCTGGGATCGAGAACAAAAGCAAATTGCAGGTGGATACCGCCTTGGTCTT
>JACMMM010000358.1 GCA_014379065.1 Saprospiraceae bacterium | reverse complement strand
TGATACCACTGGCAACCCTGCAAGGCTCGGGCTCTTCCGGCTCCAATTATAGTTATCTCTGGACGGCCTCCAATGGCGGCAACATCGTTAGCGGTGGAACAACGCTCAATCCGGTGGTGAATGCCGTAGGTGATTACACTTTGAAGGTAACCAACACCAACAACGGCTGCACCCAGAGCTCAGCCACCAACGTGACGGGCACGGCTGCACCCAAGGTCACCACCACCAGCGGTACGCTCAACTGTATCGTGTCGGCTATCAGCCTCACGACCACAACCAATGCAGCCAGTCCAACCTTTGCTTGGACTGGGCCAAACGGTTATTCCTCATCGCAGCAGAGTCCGACGGTGAATATTTCTGGCTCCTACAATGTCGTCGTCACCGACAGCATCACTACCTGTACCAGCACAGCCACTGCCAACGTGACCTCCAACACCAATGCCCCGGGTGCATCGGCTACAGGCAACACTTTGACTTGTGTGGTGAACAGCGTGATCATCTCCGGCGCAACACCTGACACCTCAGCCTCTTTTGCGTGGACAGGTCCCAACAACTTTAATTCCAGCTTGCAAAACCCGACGGTGAGCGAAGCGGGCACTTATAACCTTGTTGTCAGAGATACCATAAATGGTTGTACATCAACGGCTTCAGCAGCGGTTGCGCTGAACAATACGCCGCCTGTTGCATCGGCTGTCTCGCCGGGCAATTTGAATTGCAACGCTTCACAAATCCAGCTCAACGGCACGGGTTCCACCCAAGGTGTGACCATCAGTTACACTTGGACAGCCTCCAACGGCGGCCACATAGTTTCCGGTGAAAACACCCAGACCCCGCTCGTGGATGCTGTTGGCACTTATTCCATTTTGGTTTCAAATGCCGACAATGGTTGCACCCAAACGGCTTCGACTGATTTGGCGCAAAGCCCAATAGTTTTGGCCAACATTGCGTCTCAAAACAATGTGCTTTGCAACGGCGCTGCCAACGGCCAAGCCACCGCAGCAGGTGGAGGCGGCAACGGCAATTTTACTTACGCCTGGAGCAACGGAGGCAGCAACGCTTCCATTTCCGGCCTCGTGGTTGGCACTTATGTAGTCGTAGTTACCGATGGCGAAAATTGCTCGGCCTCGGCTTCCGTTGATATCACGCAGCCCGACATATTGGCCGCGAATGCCAATGCTACCGCACAATCGGCCTTTGGTCAAAATGATGGAACGGCTACGGCCAACCCAACGGGCGGCACCTCAGGGTACAGCTACGCTTGGGACAATGGAGGTATTGCGCAAACCATTTCGGGCCTTGCCCCGGGGAATTACTCCGTAGTAGTCACCGATGCCAATGGATGCACCGCTGTACAAACCGTAACCGTGAATTCCTTCAATTGCACCCTCTTGGCCAACATTTCAGGCACGAACGTTGCTTGCCACGGTGGCAACAGTGGCGCGGCTGAAGTGATCGTCACCACGGGTGCAAACCCGACCAATTTTGCCTGGAGCACTGGCGAAACCACGGCCTCCGTTGGCAATCTTGCAGCGGGAACCTACACGGTCAATATCACTGACGGCAACAACTGCCCGGCAGTGCTCAGCGTCAGTATCAGCGAGCCAGCCCTATTGGCTGCCAATGCAACTGCCAGCGCCGAATCCGCTCTTGGTGCAAACGACGGCACGGCCTCGGCCAACCCTACTGGTGGCACAGGGATCTACAATTACGCTTGGAGCAATGGAGGTGACACAAAAACCATCACGAGCCTCGCACCCGGTACCTACACAGTGGTCGTGACGGATGAAAATGCCTGCACTTCTGTCCAAACCGTGGAAGTTTCTTCCTTCCTCTGCGCTATTTCCTCGCAGAATACGATCTCGAACGTGTCGTGCGCAGGCGCAGGCAATGGTTCGGTCACCGTGTCGCTCATAGGCGGCACAGCTCCGTTCAGCTATTCTTGGAGCAATGGAGGAAACACGCCGACTATTTCCAATCTCGGAGGCGGCACATATACCGTGAATGTATCGGATGCAAATGGCTGTGACTTCAGCACCAGCGCTTCGGTAGCCGAGCCGGCTCCTTACAGTGCCTGGGACGTTCAAACGGTGAACCCACTTTGCCCGAACGACGCAACGGGTTCGGCCACGGCTTCCATCTCGGGCGGCACACAGCCCTACAGCTTCCTTTGGAGCAATGGTGTTACGGGCAACACCCTTTCTAACGTCCCGGTAGGCAACTACTCTGTCGAAGTAACCGATGCTAACGGTTGCCAATCCAACACTTCAGTGTCGCTCACATCCTCTGACAACGAATCTCCAACGATTACCGCTCAAAACGCGACCGTTGCCCTAAACAACAACGGTGCGGCGCAGATAACGTTGGCAGAGCTTTCGGCTCAATTTAGTGACAACTGCGGCATTTCCAGCACCAGTGTCAGCCCTCAAAACTTTGATTGCCAGCAAATTGGCGAGCAAACAGTGACCTTGACCGTGACCGACCTTTCAGGCAATACTGCCACAACAACGGCACTGGTGAACGTGGTGGACAACATCGTACCCGTGCTGACTTGCCCTACGGACATCGTGGCTTGTTCTTATGACAATGTGGTGAACTACGCATCTCCCGTGGCAGAAGACAACTGCTTGCTCGCTGGCAACGGTCACTGGAATCTGGATGGCCCTGCAAGTGGCTCGACCTTCCCTGAAGGAGTAACAAAAGTGTCCTATACTTACACCGACGCAAGCGGCAACTCGGGCAGCTGCTCTTTCGATGTCACCATAACCAGCGCAGTAGTGTTCACAAACGTGCAGGTGAACAACGACCTCAACAGTCAGCACGTCGGCTCCATTGACCTCACGGTGGATGGCGGCACAGGCCCCTATCTCTTCGTATGGACCGACGAAAATGGCAATATCGTTGGCAATACGGAAGATGTTGAAGACCTTGGCGAAGGGGTTTACCAGGTGAAGGTCACCGATGCGAACGAGTGCATTTATGAACAGCACGACATCAAGGTGCAGAATACCAGCAGCGCAAAAGAACCGAGCTGGCTCACGGGCGTAAGCCTCCAGCCCAACCCCACGAGCGGTTTCACGAATATCGTGTTCAGTCTCCCCGTGGCTTCCATCTTGGAAATCTCGGTGATTGACGCAACGGGCCGTATCCTCCTCACCGACATCAGCGAGCAGGAAAGCGTGGTCAGGATTGACTGCACGAACCTGCCTGGCGGCGTGTACTCGCTGCGTTTCCGCACGGGTCAGGAAGTGGGTGTTCGGAAATTGATAGTTAACAAGTAGAAAGTTTCAAGTAGAAAGTTTCAAGTTTCAAGTGCCCGCCCGGAGAGATTCCGGGCGGGCGCTTTGCTTTCTTGGAGGCCAAAGCACTGTAATATATTTTTTTTAACACTAAGGAACTAAGAGGCACTAAGGCTAATAGGGGTTTTAGATTGTAAACCTTAGTGCCTCTTAGTTCCTTAGTGTTTAAAAAATTTGAATGCGGAGCATTCATGAACCATCTAAAATTCATGGCTACTCTTTCCAGTACGAAAAAGACCAATTCTTCCAATCCTCCACCAATTCCGCTTTTACAGGATTTTGAAGGATGTAACGAACCACCCGCTCAAATTCGGCGGCATCCTGAACCCGAAAATCAAAACTTCGTTCGTGCCAGAATTTCCCTTCCATTTTTACCCCGCCATTTGGATTGTGCTTTTGAAAAGTGCTTGGGTCAACGTGTTCTCCCAATTGCCGCAATGCCTTTTTCAAGGGTACTTCTGTAGCATTTTGAAAGTCCGCTACAATGTCGCGCAGAGGTTTGAAGCAAAAACTTTCTAGATCATCCAAGGGCGGATCTTCGGTCAGATTGTTCTGCAAATCGAGCAACAAATGAACGTGGTTGGGCAAGATGGAATAGGCCATTAATACATAGTCCGAGCCATCGCGACGGCGGATTTCGTCGGCAACAATTTGTGCTAAAGCGGGTTCCCGGAGTTTTGGGTGACCGTATTTTTCCAAATCCAGCGCCTGATCAAAGCGGGCAAAAAGCCGTTTGCGGGCATGCTGTAATTTTTTAGCGCGGTCGGGAGAATGCTCGAATTCGACCTGCTTGGTGTAATATTGAAGTGCCAGGTTTTGCCCAAAACTCGCTGGCAATGCATCCCATAGCCTCAAGGTGACAAAGAAAATCCCACTGAACGAGTTGGGTACAACTAGGGTTGGGGAATTGGCAGAATTCATTTGGCGTGTGGATTTGTTTGTTCAAAAATAAGCAAAAAACATGATTTTCGTATCTTATTTATCCACCCTAACTTGGCATCGAAAAACTAAACTCTTGTAAGACAACCCAACCTATTTTCAAACGCTTATGTGGACTAAAATCTTGAATTGGCTGTATCGCCTATTCAGAATGACGCCAACGATACCTGCCCCACCTGTACCTAAGTCCCAAGCCGCTCGTGCCCCAGCTATACCTAAGCCCCAAGACAATAGGGCGGCGATAACAAACAAGCCACCCCCAGCACCTCTCCGTAAAGGAAGAAGGCCCGATCCTCCAGAATCCAGAGACCCCATCCAGCCACCCGGCGAATTGGTTCGGCTGATTGACTATCTGGCAAAAATGCTTCCAAGGGATCATAAATCCGTTCCTGTCCCGCTGGAGCTCCTAAAGCCTGATCAAATAAAAGGGCTTATGCACGAAGCGTTGGCCAATGCTTTGCTGGATCATATCAATGGGGCTAATTTGCGGATACGCATACCGAAAGGCCCGATTTCCATATTATTTCTGGAGGGAATAGAGCGTCAAGACGAATTCTTTCAATTTACGGATCACAACACGCTCGAAATGAGGATTCACCCGGCGCTCAAGAACAACCCGGAAGCGTTTGCCTGTATTGCGGCACTGGAATTTTCGCGAGTAATATTGGACCACAACGATTTAAAATACAGCCTGCATCATGACGACAATGCCCGCCTCCCAGAGCTGGCTTTGCATGTTTGGGGATTTAGCGACCTGTTTTTGGAGGGTTATGAATCGGCGAAAGCAGTATGGGGAGAGGTAGCCCAGAGGCCCTTGTTTAGCCAATTGCGGTATGAACAGCACCGGTCGGCGGCAAATTACATAGATGACCTTGATTTGAACGTCGCCGCCAAAAATCCCGCATTTATGTTGTCCGAAAATGAGATGGCCAGCCAGATTCTGATTTACTATCAAAAAAGCGCTCAACTGATGGACAAAGAATTTAACCGTTACCAGCGCGACCACCCGCATTTTACGACCAAGGATATTTATGAAAAGATGCTGTATGATTTGAAGCGGGATTTTAAGTTATAGCCATCTTGGCAACCCTATTTAACTTGCCAGCGAAAAACACCCACACCGATATGGATAGCAAAACCTTCCTCTCCAACATCCGCCATCTCATCGCCCGCGACGATTTGGCGGCTGCCCTGTTGCAACTCCGCAGCTTGCTGGAGAATAGCCCAAAATTGGATGAAGCGCTATTGCAATCTGCTCGTTTTCATGACATTCGGAAGCAAATTCGGCTTGGCACGGTCAGTCATGCTGAGGCGAATTTGACTCAGAACCAGATTCGCGCGGGCTTGCTTGACTTGCTGCGGGAAATCGAAGAGCAAGG
>JACMMM010000357.1 GCA_014379065.1 Saprospiraceae bacterium | reverse complement strand
TTGGTATTGTTTTTATTTTTGTTTAATGTGATTCTTGGTTTTTCAAAAATCTGTGCATTTCTCGGTCGCGCCCCCTACCCCTAAAGGTAGGGGGCGCGACCGAGAAAGGCACAATCCTACCCCCCAATCGCAATCATACTCCGGTTTTTAAGCGCCCCCGCATCAATCTTTTCATAATCCGGCAGCAATTGCCCGCCCAGTGCCTTTTCCTTCATATCCAGGCAAAACTGAATCAAGGGCTCTATTTCCTGCCCGCTCCGCAAAGCACCCAATAAGTCCACTTCCGATTGAGAAAACAGACAGTTTTTCATTTTCCCATCGGCGGTCAACCGCATTCGGTTGCAACCTGCACAAAAATGTTCGCTCATGGTGCTGATGAGGGCAAACGTACCCTCATAATTCAGCACTTTGAATTTTTTGGCGGTATCGTGTTTTGCATCCAAAAGTTTGATGAATGAAAATTTTTCGGCCAACAATTCGAGCATTTGACTCATGGGGAAAACTTTGTCATGCTCCCATGAATTGCCTTGGAAGGGCATAAATTCAATAAAACGGACGTGTATCGGCAGGTCTTTCGTCAAGGCCACAAAGTCTACAATCTCATGGTCGTTGACGCCTTTCATCACCACAGTGTTGGTCTTAACGTGCAATCCGGCATCAATCATGAGCATGATATTGCGCCATGTTTTTTCCCAAAGATCCCTTTTGGTGAGCGCGAAAAACGAAGCGGGACTCAGCGTGTCGAGGCTTACATTCAAAGACCTTATACCAGCTTTGAGAAACAAATCCAGGTATTGATCTGCGAACACGCCGTTTGTCGTGAGGGTTAGTTCGACGGGATATTTGGAAAGGCATTGGATGATTTCTCCGGCATCTTTCCGGGCAAGGGGTTCTCCCCCGGTTAGGCGGATTTTACGCACCCCGTTGTTGACAAAAATCCGGGCCAGCTGATCAATTTCATCTACAGACATCAGTTGGCTGGAGGGCATGCACTTGATCTTCTCCTCCGGCATACAATACACGCAGCGCAGGTTGCAGGTGTCCGTCAGGGATATCCGCAGGTAATCATGTACGCGCTCAAAACGATCTGTCAGCATATTGTGACCTGAAATGCATGGATGAAATGAAAAGTAAAACAGTCCAAGTCCGTTAGGGTTCTGGCGGTCCGTTCATCAGCTTGGTAGGGCGATTTATTTACTCAAACCCAATCTGGCAGCGATCCTTTGGACTTCCAAAGTCGATATTCCTGTTAATTTTGATACAACTTCAATCGAAAGCCCTTCCAATAAGCCAGCCACAGCAATCTCTTCATCTCTGCTTTTCAATGCTTCACTTACCGCAGTTGTGATTTCCAGTTTAACCGTTTCTACAAAACTTGCATCGCTCCGTTGAGCCTCCATATATCGGTCATAATCCTTGCGGTCGGCTGGGTCTAATTTCAAAATGTCGAGTTTCTGGCTCGCAGACTTTAAGCCTTTCGCTGTGAATTCGTCTTTGATTTCCGCTGTTTTCAGGAAGTATACCCACTCGTCCAAGGTATCCTTGGCAACTTCATTAAACCGATTGGTTTTTATAACATAGTATTCGGGATACAAGTCCGGCACCGATGTTTTTTTGAAAAGTTCTTTCTGCTTTTCGGACAGTTCGAGTTCGTGGTTGCTATGTATACCGACAAAAGTGGTAGTTCCGTGATACACATAGTCATCTCCCTGACCGAGGTCAAAATAGACGATGTTCACCGAGTACACTTTTTTGACTTGGGAATATGGCTGTCCTTCTGCGATATGTTCGACGATGACCTTTGCCGTTCCGTAAAGCATCCGCTGAAAATAGTCGGCTTCGCGGGTGTTCTGGATTTCGACGATTACCAACTCGCCCTTTTTATTTTCCACGAGAATATCCACCCGATTGAACTTGTCATCCTCGGTTTCTTTATTTCCTTCGCTTTCAAGGATTTGTTTAATCTTGAAATCTTCGTGGAGCAACTCAGAGAGGAAGCCTTCCAAGATGTCGAAATTGGCTTTGTTTCGGAGCAGCCGCTTCATCGCCCAGTCGAACCGAACTAATTTCTTTGCCATTTTTTTCGATTTTAAGCACAAAAATACGGCAATACCTGACCATATTGAGGTTTTGCCGTACAAAGAACAAACAGATTCATCAAACACTCACCAGACAAAGCCAGGTATCACCCTATCCTCATCACATCCTCCCCCAGCACCCGTTCCAACTTCCCCAACAAAAAATCTGCATCCTTTTTACAAAAAACCATCGGGGGTTTGATCTTTAAAACATTGTGGAAAGGGCCGTCGGTGCTCATTAAGATGCCTAGTTCCCGCATCCGGTTGGCCAGGTAAGTGGCTTCTGAAGCCGCTGGGCGAAGTGTTTCTGGGTCTTTCACCAACTCGAACCCAAGGAACAGACCCGGCCCTCTCACATCACCGATGATGGGAAATTGGCTGATCAATTGTTCTAGTCCCCGGCGCAGGTAATCCCCCGTTTCGAGAGCGTTTTGCTGCAAACCTTCGTCTTGTATCACCCGCAACACCTCCAAGCCAATAGCGCAGGACACGGGGTTTCCGCCAAAGGTGTTGAAGTACTCCATGCCATTGGCAAAAGCCTCAGCAATGGCTTGGGTGGTCACCACAACGCCCAGTGGGTGGCCGTTGCCGATAGGTTTGCCTATGGTCACGATGTCCGGCACGACACCGTGGTCCTCGAAGGCCCAAAAATGCTTGCCGTGCCGCCCGCAACCCGTTTGCACCTCGTCGGCGAT
>JACMMM010000356.1 GCA_014379065.1 Saprospiraceae bacterium | reverse complement strand
GTTCGTTGATTTTGCGGGAAGTTGTACAGGAGTGTCGAGATTTTCGCAGCGCTAAAAACCTACGAGGTTTCAGACAAGTAAACACAACAACTTTTTAATTTGGCTATGAAAATAAAACACCACTTGCCCTTGGCAGGCCTCTCCCTGCTTTTTTCCCTGACAATCAATTATTTACCCGCCCAAAACACCCATCGCGTTCCGGCAGATTTTCCCAAAATCCAAGCCGCGATTGACGCGGCCCAAGTGGGCGATACCGTGCTCGTCAGCCCCGGCGTGTACTTTGAAAACCTGCAATTGCGCGGACGCGACATCGTGCTCAGCAGTCGCTATTTTTTGGAAGCGGATCCCGCCAAAACGATTCGAGAAACGGTCATTGACGGAAGCCAACCCACGCAGCCTGACACAGCCAGTTGTATCCTGATCTGGAAAGGCGAGACGCAAGCTACTGTGATTCAGGGCTTTACCCTCCGAGGCGGCAAAGGCACGCGTTGGTACGACCATTATGTGCCAGGCTATTTCCGGGAAGGTGGTGGCATCCTTTCGGAGTTCTCTTCGCCTGTGATCCGGCACAACATTATCCGCGACAACACCGTGCCCAAAGAAGGAGCCAACCTCATCAGTCATGGCGGCGGTGGCATCCGTTGTGGCGACGGAGCGCCCCGCATAGAAGGCAATCAAATCATCCACAACCGCGCCGATGGTTATGGCGGCGGCATCGTGTTCAATTACTGTCCTGGAACAGTGGTGAAGAATAACATCATCGCTTTCAACATCGGTGGTAAGGATTATTCTGGTGGGGGTTTTTGGGCAACAGGAGTGGCTGGCACGGTCATTACCTTGAGTAACAACACCATTGCCTATAACCAATCGCCCGGCCCCGTCACGCAGTTTGGTGGCAAAGCAGGTGGCATTTGGGTCTTTGAAATCACGGTGAAAGTGCAAAACAACATCGTTTGGGGCAACACCCAAGCCACGGGCAAGCCCATTGGCAGTGCAAACGCGTTGCTGCAATTGCAGTACAACTGTGTGGAAACTGGTTTTGGCGGCACGGGGACGATTGCTGCCGATCCGATGTTCCGCGACACCCTGAGCTTTGTTTTGGAAGCTGGTTCGCCTGCGATTGACGAGGGAAACCCCGACATAGTGTTTGACGATTTTTCTAGAAACAGTCGCTCGGCAGCATTTCCGGCAAGGGGAAAAATGCGGAACGATTTGGGCGCATTTGGCGGGAGTGCTGCGAAAAATCCAGCTTGTCCGGCCTCCTTTTTGGATTCTAATATTTTTTCAAAAGTCCTCAATTCCCCCGTCGTCAGCACCCCCGGCGACTCGCGTTCAGTGAACTGGATTGACATTGACAACGACATGGATTTGGACCTCTTCATCAGCAATGGCCCACAGGCGGGCGAGAACAATTTTCTCTATAAAAACAATGGCACAGGCGGCTTCACGGCGGTCACAAATAACCCCATCGTACAAGACGGAAAACCTTCCGACGGAGCGACCTGGGGCGATTACGACAACGACGGCGATGTGGACTGTTTCGTTGTTAACTGGTACGGTGTCAATAACTTATGCTACAAAAACAAGGGCGACGGGACTTTTGAGCAAATCACTACGGGCAATTTTGTAAACGATGGCGGCTTTTCCGAAACGGCCTCTTGGGGCGATTTCGACAACGACGGATGGCTCGACCTCTACGTGACCAACAGCGATGGGAATTTCAAGAATTTCCTTTACCGGAACTTGCACGATGGCACGTTCCAAAAGGTGACCACGGGTAGCCCCGTTACCGATGCTTTTACATCCAGATCGGTGAACTGGACCGACTTCAATAACGATGGCAAACTGGACTTGTTCGTGAGCAATGAAAGCAATCAAAACGAAAACCTGTACCGCAATGACGGGAACGGTTCGTTCACAAAACTGACCACCGGGCCGCTCGTCACCGCCGGGGGAAAAACCATGAGCAGCAGCTGGGGCGATTATGACAACGACGGAGATTTGGACGTTTTTCTGGCAAACGACCAAGGCAACGACGGACTTTTCCGCAATGACGGCAACGAAACTTTTTTCAAAATCACGACCGGGCCAGTGGTCACAAGCGGCGGCAATTCCTTCAACAGCGAATGGGCCGATGTGGACAACGACGCCGACCTCGACCTGTTTGTGACCAATTCCTTTTGGGGCGGTCTCTGGAAAAACTTCCTGTTTTTGAACAACGGGGATGGGACGTTTACCAAAAACACCACCGAAATCCCTGCCACCGACGAAGGCTGGTCCTACGGCAGCGCCTTCGGCGATTGGGACTGCGACGGCGATCTGGACCTAGGCGTCGCGACTTGCTTCAATGCCAACCAAACCGATTACCTCTACGAAAACCACAGCGCAGAAAACGGCAACAATTGGTTGGAAATCAAACTAATAGGCACAACGAGCAACCGCTCCGCCATTGGCGCAAAAATTCGGGTGACTGCTACAATTAACGGCCAGCAAATAACGCAGCTGCGCGAAATCAGCGCCCAATCGGGTTATTGCGGACAAAACCAGCTTGCCGCCCATTTTGGCCTTGCCGACGCGGATTTGGTGACGATGGCGGTGGAATGGCCTTCGGGCTTGGAGCAGTTGTTTGGAAATCTGGCAGCCAACCATTGCCTGACCCTGATAGAAGGCCAAGCGCCGACGAGCGTCAGTCAGTCGCCCTCCAGCCAGGACAACAGGTCGTTGATTTTGCAGCCAAATCCCTCGTCGGATTCGGTAAAGGTGGTTTGGGAGCAGCAGAAATCGGAAACCGTACTGCTTCTAGTTTTTGATTTGGAAGCAAAGTTGGTTCATACTCAAAACATACCTGCAAACGCAGGGCACAACGAATGGGCGATGACGGAGCATTTGCCCGCTGGCAATTATACCGTGACATTGCAGGGGAAAGACTGGGAGGTAGTGGGCCAATGGATTAAGCTGAAGTAGAGTCAAGTTAGGAGGCAACTTCAAGTTGCCTCCTAACTTGAGCGTTTGGCAATTAGAATAAACTGTTTTACTATTGCGGGGCCGCCACTGGATAAGTTGGCGGCCTTTGCATTTTCCATGAAAGACAACTTCTGAACAGTCAAAATAAGTATCATGCAAAAAGTAAAACAGGCCAAAAAGGAAGCGCAGAAGACATCCAACTACAATAACATGGGCATCATTGCCATAGCAGTGTTTGCCTTTTTTCTATTTTTAAAGTTAAGGGCCTGTGACTTCCTGGTCGGCTGGGATGATGATACTTATGTGGTAAATAACCCCGCCATTCAACAGATTAATTGGGAAAACCTGAAAAAGATATTTTCCTCCTTTTATCTGGGCAACTACCAGCCACTATCTGTATTGAGCTACGCTATTGACTTTAGTATTTTTAAACTCAAGCCATCAGCCTACCATATCATTAACCTGCTATTTCACATTGCAAACATTTTTCTTGTTTTTAAATTGTTCAAGAAAATGCAAATGAGCAATGTGGTCTGTTATACCGTTGCCATTCTTTTTGCTATTCACCCAACCCGGGTTGAGTCTATTGCATGGATAGCCGAGCGGAAGGATGTAATGTATGCGATGTTTTATTTGTTGTCTATCATTTATTATCTAAAATTCCGGGAAGAGAAAAATGTAAAAATATATTTAGCCAGTCTTGGGCTTTTTCTATGCTCAGCACTGTCAAAATCAATGGCAATAACCCTGCCTGTTGTTTTGATATTAATTGACATATTTTTAGACCGCAAGTTTGATTTCAAAAAAACATTCAATAAAATTCCTTTTTTTGTACTTTCCATTGTATTTGGCTTGCTTGCGCTGTATAGTCAAGGCCATGAAAGCAATGCTTATAAAATAGCAAAAGACTTTAGTGTTTTTGAAAGGGTCACCTTAGTCTTTGTTGCCATTGGGAAGTACCTTGTTTTGATCGTAGCTCCTTTCAATCTATCGGCCATTCAATACTATCCTATTGAGCCTGGCGAAGCTATGCCGATCTGGGCTTATCTTAGCATGGCCGGGGTGATTGGACTGCTTTTTCTTGGCTTTAAAAATAAAAAATACAGGTTTGAAATCGGTTTTGGCCTTATGTTTTTCTTTGTCTCTATTGGCATGGTATTGCAGTTTGTACCCTTCGGCCATGCCATTATTGCCGAACGCTATACCTATCTTCCTTATCTGGGGTTGTTCTTTATCCTCGGTGTTTTTATAGATCAATTATTGAAAAATAAGAACAAGGCAACCATTGTATATTTTATTTCTACGGCCTTTGTACTTTATCTTGCTGCAATCACGTATCAAAGAATTGCCGTTTGGCAAAACAGCATTACTTTGTTTAGTGATGTGGTTGAAAAATTCCCTAATACGGCCAATGCTTATTGGTACAGGGGGAATGCTTACCGAGATTATAAAGCATTGGACAAGGCCATAAAAGATTATACCAAAGCCATTGAATTGAGCCCAACTTACGATGCGGCTTACTTTAACCGGGCATACTCACTTGCTGCCCAAGAAAAGCATGAAAGCGCTTTGCCAGATTATGATAAATCTATCGAACTGAACCCAAATTACGCGCCAGCCTATTTGAATAAGGCCAACAGTTTATATGTATTGAAACGATACGACGAAGCCATACAGTTTTACCAAAAAACAATCTCCGTAGATACTTCCTATCAGGCGGCTTATTTAGGGCTGGCCGACATCTTTGTTGTAAAAAACGAGCCCACCAAAGCCAAGCCTATTTATGAGCAATACTTAATAAAAAATCCTTCCGATGCAAGGGCTTTTAATAGCCTGGGCATTGCACAATATAACAGCAACGAACAAGCTCAAGCCTGTGAATCCTGGGAAAAGGCGGCGTCTTTGGGGAATGTTCCGGCTCGTGAATTTATCAATAAGTATTGTCGTTAGCCGTAACATATGCGCGGCAAGAAACCCTAAAAAAGCACTTTCGGGTACTAAAAACTTAAAAGGGGCAACATTTTTGGGTACTAAAAATTAAATATTTTGTATTTTTGCCTACTATTTTTTCAAGTATGTATCATAAAAGACTTATTGACAGGCATTTAAATGAATGGAAAGGCGACCATGACCGGAAGCCATTGATCCTCCGAGGCGCAAGGCAAGTCGGAAAATCTTCGGCCGTACGGCAATTGGCATTGCAGTTTAATCAATTCGTTGAAGTTAATTTTGAAGAAAACCCGGAGATCAAATCCCTTTTTAATGCTGATCTCAACCCGCACCACATTATCGAAAACCTTTCCATTTTTATGGGAATGCCCATCGTGCCGGGAGAGACGCTTCTTTTTTTTGACGAAATACAAACATGTCCTCAAGCCATTTCCTCTTTGCGTTTTTTTTATGAAAAAATGCCCGAATTACATATTGTAGCTGCCGGATCCTTATTGGAGTTTGCGCTTCAATCGTTGCCGTCTTATGGGGTAGGCAGGGTCCGTTCGCTATTTTTATATCCCTTTTCTTTTGACGAATTTTTATCTGCTATAGGCGAAGAACGTCTTTTGGAAGCAAAACAGAAGGCTTACGCTCAAAATCCATTGCCTGATTTATTGCACCAAAAGCTGCTGGATTTATTAAAGAAGTTTTTGGTCACCGGTGGTATGCCCGAAGTCGTTGCGGCTTTTGCAAAGAACGCCCTGTTGAATGATAGTCAACTTATTTTAGACGACCTTTTCATCGCGTTGCGGGCAGATTTTACCAAATACAAAAACACCGTCCCGCCATCACGTTTGGTCGAGGTTTTTGAGTCGGTCGTGCAACAGGCGGGTGGAAAATTCAAATTCAATAAAGCATCGGCATCTGCGAACCATGGGCAAATCAAAGAAGCACTGGATCTGCTTATCATGGCGGGGTGGGTGTTGCCTGTGACTCATACGGCCGCGAACGGAATACCGCCAGGCGCCGAAATTGACCCCAAGAAAAGAAAAATGCTGCTGCTTGATACGGGCATGTTCCAACGGATTCTAGGACTTAATCTTGCCGAAATCTTGTTTGACCCAGCGGCTACCTTCATCAACAAAGGGGCCATTGCCGAACAATTTTGGGGACTGGAATACCTGAAATACGGCTCGCCGTATGCTCCCCCAACCTTGTTTTACTGGCACCGAGAATCGCCCAATGCGAATGCTGAAGTCGATTACATTATCCAGCAAGGCGCTGATTTGCTGCCGGTTGAAGTAAAAGCATCCGGCCAAGGCAGTATGCAAAGTCTGAGGCAGTTTTTGAAAGAGAAAAACAAACCCTTTGGTTATCGGTTTTCACTCGAAAGTTTTTCAGAATATGAAGAAGTAAAGGTTATGCCCTTGTATGCGGTATCTAATTTGGAAAGATGAGCTATGCGAATCAGGGGTAAAAACGTAGAAGCCAGTTTTGTGAAAAATTTGGGAGACGAAGCAAAGTAAAAAAGCCTCCCGTCACAAAAAGCAACGAGAGGCTTGCTAAACGAATGAAAAGTGTTCTACTTGGTAATTATTAATCGCTGCGTAAGCATTTGGTTTTCCGTGCGAACGCTTACAAAATAAACGCCGCTGCTAAATCGGCCGTCAGAAAGATCAAGGGTGATTTCTGTTTGATCTTTTGCTAATGCAGTAGTCCAAATCAATTTGCCCAATTGGTCGGTAATGGTCAACATTGCTTTGGTGTCGAGGTCATCAAAATAAACAATTGCCTCATCACTGGCCGGATTGGGTACCACTTCGAGTCCCATGGCTTCAGCAAATTCTGCCCGGTCGCCGCTTGGTCTTCCATTACACCCAATGCAGGGGCCAACCTTGTCGCCATGGTTGAAGTGAGCCGAAAGCGCATTTTTGTTGATGCAGGTAGTGTTTCCGTTGTGGCAAACCTTGATTTTGTTGTTGCCACATTTCCAGTCTGGGCTGTAGGCTTCGTAAGCCAATAACTGGTTGCAATCGGCGATGCCGTCATGGTTATTATCTACGGCATCATTGCCGCTGGGGCATTGGTCGCAGGCATTTCCTACACCATCACAGTCAGCATCGGCTTGTGAGGGATTGGGGGCGTTGTCGCAGTTGTCGTCTTCGTCGCAGATAGCGTCGTTGTCAGCGTCGTGTGCGCAACCGGTTTCACAAGCATTACCGATACCATTGCCATCGGAATCAGCCTGATCTGCATTGGCGGTATTGGGGCAATTATCCTCGCTATCACAAATTCCATCGTTGTCAGTATCTGCACAAGTAAATGGAGTACAAGCAGGGGGAGAAGTCAGGTGATTGCTAACATCCACTGAGCCGGTATAACCATTGAATCCGCCGTTTGTCGGCGCAATACCACCCCAATAATTGGATTGAGCCACCAAAGGGGTTCCGGACTGCTGAATAGAGTTTGTATTGCCCTCGAATACGTTGTTGACGATGGAATGGTCAACATGTTCCCCAGAAGTGCTCATTCCGGTTTGACAATTCGTGATGATATTACAGGAAATAAGACTGTTCGAGGTGTTGCCATCCAGAATTAAACCAGTGTTGCGTTGGTCTATGATACAGTTTTGAACCGTAGTGGTACCAGAGGAGCCATACATACCAATACCCGTTCCGTAATCCGAACCGGTCTCGTTGCTCAGATCCAGGTTGTCAAATATTAAATTTGAGCAATCTGAGACACTAAAAACCGTTCCTGGAATGCTCCTGAGCCCCTCCGTATCTTTAATCAGAAGATTGGCTGCGGGCGTAGTATTTTCATCCCCAACAATGAAATTCGAGCATTGGTATAGGAAAAACCCGTCAACAGCGCCCTGGCCTCCAAAGACGTTGTCGGTAGCCGTAAACGTTCCCGTTGTAATTCCGACCAAAAACATGGCGAGCGCAGAGGCGCTTAAGTCATTGTCCGTAACCTCCCAGACCGCATCACCCTGGCAAGACAAAGCCGTTTGACGGTTTCGCATGGTGCAGTTTTTGATGGTTATGGGCCCCGTTGGGTAAAATACGATCATCCCGTTCCCACTCACGGAGCTCGATGCACTGCTGAGATCAAGGTTGTCAAATACCAGGTTGGAGCAATGTTGGGCCGCTACGGCAGATACAACCCATGAGCCGCTATTGGTCAGTCCATCCGTATCCTTTATCAGGATATCGGCAGCAGGGGAAGCATTTTCATCACCGATAACTTTGTTGGCGCATTCGTTTAAGCTCAGGCCTACTTCAGAGGCACCCAGCAGATTGTCATAAGCCGAAATGGTGCCGGTAATGACCCCGGAAAATGCCAGGCACCTGCCATTGTAAGTCAAATCATTGTTGGTGACTACCCAGTTGGCATTGCCACCGCAGGATACCGCCACACCGCCGCGGCTGTGCACCTGACAATTTTTCACCACCATTGCACCAGCTGATCCTTGCAAAACAATGCCCCCTCCTGCATAAGCATTCGAAGCGCTTGCATCAATGTTATCAAAAGTCAAGTCGGAACAGTTGAACGTACCGATGGGTGATTGATAAACAGCGGTCAAACCGTCTGCTTCTTTTATCAGGATATCAGCAGCAGGAGAAGCGTTTTCGCCTCCAATGATCTTGTCCGCGCAATCAGTCAAAATCAGCCCAGCCTGTGCGTCCGTAAATTGGTTGTCAGACGCTACAATGCTGCCCGTATTAACCCCTTTAAAGCTGAGACAATTCCAGGTATAAAGAGAAGCAAGATCGTTATTGGTCACCGTCCAGTTAGCATTCCCATCGCAAACGAGTGAATTATAGCGACTCTCTATCCTGCAGTTCCGGACAATGATTGAACCGGATGAATTTACAGTGGTGAGGCCCAAACCAAACGCTAACCCATTCCCGCCAAGGGTCATGGGGTCAATGTCATTGCTGAGGTCCAGATTGTCAAAGATCAGATCAGCACAATTTACCGCATAAATAGCGTTTTCGCGAACAGTGGTCATGCCATCTGTATCCTTGATAAGGATATCCGCAGCAGGTGAAGCATTTTCATCACCTATTACTTTATCAGCACAATCAAAAAGCCTAAGTCCATCACCGGAATTGGCACCACCAAACAGGTTGTCATGGGCTGTGATGTCGCCTGTAGTTACCCCCTGAAAACTTAACGCAAAATAGGTAGCGGTTAAGTCGTTGTCCCGTACCACCCAATTGGCTTCGCCATGGCAAGAAATGCCCGTTCGCCAGTTGGAAATTTTGCAATTTTTGATGAAGACATCACCCGAAGATGCATAAAGATCAAATCCAGTCCCTCCTTGTGCGCCAGAATTGACCAACGCCATGCCCTGAACCGTCAGGCCTGTGGGTTCGCTTGCAGAAAACACCGTGACTGCGCCATCCAGCATGAAAGTCGGTGCGCCAATAACATAACCGGGTGCACTCGTGCCGTCAATCGTCAAAGCGTCCGATATGGTCGGCAAATCAGAAAGAAGTGTTACTGTGCCCGCCACCGAAAAGTCAATGACATCCGCTCCGGGATTGAGGTTGGCATCGGTAATGGCCTGTCGCAGCGAGCCTGCGCCGTCGTCGTCCGTGTTGATAACGGTGTAAGTGTTGGCCCAAATCATTGGAAGGCCGAGCAAGAAGAAACCAAGAGCCAGCAGCCAGTTTGTGCGCAGCCCGGTTTTGGGAAAAACAAAGAAAATGTTCATGGAAAATTAAAAAAATTTAAAAAGTAGTTGATGTGAAAATATTGGGAGGCGATACAAAGGTGCGGGCCCTTGTAGCGCAAAAAATAGTACAATTTTGGAGGTTTGTACCGAAAAACGTATTTGGTTTGTCAAACTCCTAGACGTCGAGGGTGTGTCAAAATTTGCAGCCACAAAAGTGAAGGTTGCAAGTCAATTGCGAAAGCACATTTTTTATCCTTTGTCAAGTGTATTTTTTAAACAAATAGACTAATTTATTGGTTTTCAAAAGAACAAAAATTTTACTATCAACCTTTTTGTTTGGCAAACCACTCAATGCCCGGCAGTTTCAAAGCATTTCCGCCATGCACCAAACCCCTCTAGTGAAAGTCATTCAATCCCTAGGAAAAAGGGAACGTGCCGATCTACTTCGTTGGGTTGAATCGCCTTTTGTCAACCATCGACCGGAAGTTTCGCGGCTTTGCCAACATCTCTGTCAATCCACCCCAATACGCGAAACAGCAGAGCTTCCATCAGAAGAACTGAGCAAAATGGAGGCTTATGTCCAAGTCTTCGAGCTTGGAAATACACCAGCCCGGCGTAAAGGGAAACACAACAAACCTGGGTCGAAGATGAAAAAATTGTCGGCAGAGGAGGATGCGGCGCTACGTTACGCCATGTCCTTTCTTTTCACAGTGGTGAAACAGTGGATGGCCTACCGGGAGTGGTCGCAGGACGACACCGTCACCGGGATCATGCTTTGCAAATCCTTGCGCAAACGCGAATTGACGAGCGTTTTTGAAAAGATTACTTGCCCGAAACATTGGCCAAAGTAAAAAAATAAAAAATACCATAAAATGACAAATCGAGTATTTACGCCATTTCCAATACTTATAACTGAAAGGTTGACTCTTCGGCAAGTATTGTTGAGCGATGCGCAAAATATTTTTGCCTT
>JACMMM010000355.1 GCA_014379065.1 Saprospiraceae bacterium | reverse complement strand
TTCTATTTCAGTCGGCTTTGCCGACAAACCAGTTTAGTTGATAATATGCAAATCGCTGCATTCAAAAAGAAAGATCCTGCCTGTCGGCAAAGCCGAACCAGATCGTAGACACAAGGCTGAAGCCTTGCGCCAGCAGGGCAGTTGGGGGAGTATGAGTCGAAATAATTAAGATTAAGTAAAGTTTAAAAGCAATGCGTCCATCTAAAAAATCCCGCTTTTCATCCCGCTTTTCAAACCTTCCCGTAACAACTTGAGTGTTCCCATGTTAAAGGGCAGTTGCGTCAATACGGCATTGGTCATTGCGTCATTAGTCATTGCGTCATTAGTCATTGGGGTTGCCATCAATTTCATCACTTTTACCCGCCATAGCCAAAGACGGGCATCACTTCATCGCTCCATCAATTTATCACTTCATCACTTCATAATAGATGCTCTCTGTCCCCCAACTCACAAAACAATACCGCACCGCTCACAACACCGACCTCACTGTCCTCGACGACGTGAGCTTCAATCTCGAAGCGGGTGACACTTTCGCCATCGTTGGCCCTTCCGGCTCTGGCAAAACCACTTTGCTGGGGCTTTGTGCCGGGCTTGATCGCGCTACAAGTGGCTCAGTATCACTGAACAATATCGCGCTCGATGCCCTTTCGGAAGACGAGCGGGCGGAGGTGCGCAACAAATACGTCGGCTTTGTATTTCAGAATTTTCAACTCATACCAACGCTCACGGCGCTCGAAAACGTGATGGTGCCACTCGAACTCCGGGGGGATAAATCTGCCGAGACCGTTGCACGGGAGTTGCTGGGCAAGGTTGGTCTCTCCGACCGGCTGGATCACTACCCGACACAACTTTCAGGGGGAGAACAACAACGGGTATGTATTGCCCGAGCCTTTTCCAACAGTCCAAAAATCCTCTTCGCCGACGAACCAACTGGCAACCTTGATGCCGACAATGCCGCAGGTATCGTTGACCTGATTTTTGAACTCAACCGCACGGCAGGCACCACGCTGGTGCTGGTCACCCACGATGCCGAACTGGCGCAAAGGACGCACCGCATTTTGAAAATAAAGGGTGGGAAGATTGAGTCTTTAAATGGCAGTAGGCAGCAGGCATAATGCCTTCAACAATCATGTAATCTATTAATCGTCAATCAAGAAATCTTAAGAAAATAAAGCATACACCGCCCAAGCGCCCAAATAAGCTGCAATACTCATAAATGTAAATTGCAACGCCGCCCATTTCCAGCTGCCGGTTTCGCGGCGCACCACGGCCAAAGTGCTGAAACACTGCATGGAGAGCGCGTAAAAAACCAACAGCGAAAGCGCTGTGGCAAGCGAATAGACGGGTTTTCCTGTATCGCCAAATTTCTCTTTTTTCATGCGTTCGCGAAGTGTAGCCTTGGCCTCGTTGTCGTTGCGGTCGTTGATGTCGGCTTCCGAGCCTCCCATGTTGTACAATACTGCTAAAGTTCCCGTGAAAACTTCCCGCGCTGCAAACGAAGTCAGTAGTGCGATGCCGATTTTCCAGTCATAGCCCAAGGGCCGAATGGCAGGTTCCATCACTTTCCCCGCTTGGCCAGCCCAAGAAGCTTCGAGGCGGCGTTGTTGCACGAGCCCTTGTGTTTCACCAGAATCCAGGCTTGATTGTAAGGCCTCTGTTTGCGCTGCGCGATCCGCTTGTTCCACGGAATCGCCCGGCCCAAAACGCGACAGGCCCCAAAGTGCAATGGATACGACCAAGATGATTTTGCCCGCTCCAACCATGAAAGCTTTTACTTTTTCCCACACGTTCATCAACACGTTTTTCCAATGCGGCATTCGGTAAACGGGCAGTTCGATGGCAAGGAACGAGTGTTCGCGCCGGTGCAGCCAGTGTTTCATTATCCAACCAGTAGCAAATGCTGCCAGTACGCCCAACACATACATCGCGCCAAAGACCAAAGATTGCAAACTCAACACCCCGCCCAATTTTATGGCCGGGACGGCCAGCCCAATCAATACCAAATAAACGGGGATACGCGCACTGCAACTGATGAACGGAGTCACCATTACCGTGATAAGCCTTTCTTGCCAGTTGCCAATGGTGCGGCTGCTCATGATGGCAGGCACTGCACAGGCGCTTCCACTGATGAGCGACACCATGCTTCGCCCGTTCATTCCAAAACGCCGCATGGTTTTGTCGAACATAAACACCACCCGCGACATATAGCCTACCTCTTCCAAAATGCTGATAAGCAGGAACAGGATGGCAATTTGTGGCACAAAAACCAGAATGCCGCCCAAACCTGCCAAGATGCCGTCTGTAATCAACTCGGTATACCAAGCTGCGGGCATCTGGGCTGTCAGGAAATCAGAAAGGAGTGCAAAACCACTTTCGATCCAGTCCATTGGGTACACGCTCCAATCAAAGATTGCTTGGAACACGAGCATCATCACCGTAAAGAAAATCAGCGGCCCTCCCAGGCGATGGGTCAACACAGCATCTATGCGGTCTGTCGGTGTGTTTGGGAAGGCGGGTGGGCTGACAACGGCGGCTTGAGAGATGGGAATGAAGCGGTCATAGCGTTCCAGTGTTTCGTCCACCTGGGCGCGTAACGATTGAAAATTTTTCGTCGAGACAATGGTCGAAACGGTTTCCTTTTCTTGAGCATTCAAAAAATGAAGCCAGTTCGAATGGTGTGCAAGAAGCAGCGCGCGATAAGGGTTTTGTACGCCCAAATTTTGCCGAATCGCCTCCGAAACTTGTTTTTCCGAATCAGTGAGGGGGTAGAATGTTGAACGTTGACTGTTGACTGTTGACTGTTGACTGTTGACTGTTGACTGTTGACTGTTGACTATTGACTGTTGACTGTTGACTGTTGACTGTTGACTGTTGACTGTTGACCGGTGGCTTTTGACCATCTTTTCCAACTCCAAAATGAGTCGCATCGTGTTGTGCCCCGTGCGTCCACTGATGGGGATGACAGGTACGCCAAAGGATTCGGAGAGTTTGGAGGCGTTCACTTTGATGCCCAGCTCCGCCGCGCTGTCCGATAGGTTGAGTGCGAGCAGGAGTGGGATATTCAGGTCGAGTAGTTGGGTAAAAAGCAGCAGGTGTTTTTCCAATTTTGTCACATCGGCCACATACACCATCGCATCGGGGAAATAGGGGTCGGCGGGATTGGTTAGCACAGAGGCTACCACTTTTTCATCGGAGGAGGTGGGGTAAAGGCTGTAGGTGCCCGGAAAATCAAAGAGGGTGGCTTCGTGCCCGCTGGGGAATCTGAGCGTCCCTTCTTTTACTTCCACCGTCACGCCGGGGAAGTTGCCTGTACGCTGCCGCAAGCCAGTCATCTGGTTGAAAACCGTGGATTTACCGCTGTTTGGATTGCCGATTAGTGCAATTTTTAGCGTAGGGGAGCCATCAACATCGTTCATAAAAAGGGCGCGAAATTCATTGCGCGCAGATTCAAAGGGTTACAGCTCCAAAAGAATACTGGCTGCTTCTTCTTGGCGGAGTGCGAGTCGTACACCGTCTGCTTTTACATAATAAGCACTGCCAAAGGGCGATTTTCGGATCATTTCGATGCGGGTACCCGGCAACAGACCCATAGAGGTGAGTTTACAAGCCAAAGCCGAATCATCAAAAGCGATAGCGCGGGCACTCTCATTGGCTTTTAAATCTGGGACAGTGCGATAACGTCGTTGCATATTTTCTTATTTAGACAAAATCAACGCACAAAAGTAGGGCAGCAAAGCCTTCTTAGGGTAACGTTTCAGACACTTTTTTGTCAAAATATCAATCTCAATTCGGATTGATCTTCTTCTTAGAAAAATACGCCGGTTCTGCTTTGTAAAAATTATCGGTCGTGTCCAATTGCTCGACCACTTCCAATGGATCAAAATGATCGGCTTCTTCTTCAACCACCTTTCCTTGCAAACGATCCAATTCGCGCTCGATGTCAATCAAGGCGCTCTCAATATTGGGCAATGGCCTATAGATAATAAGCCGCACAATGCCCTCAGGGTCAATGATAAGTGCGAGGCGGTCGCAGCCAGGCAGGGGGCGGCGCCCGGAGGCTAGGCCATAAAGTTTGGCAATGTGGAAATCGAGGTCTTCAATGACCGGAGCCTTTAGATAAATGCCGATGAAACGGCGGGCTTTGTCGGCCCACTGGTTGTTTTGGCGCAAGGATATGTTGGAAAGGGCAAGTACTTTGGTGTTGCGCTCGTTGAGCCAGCGCTCTTTCATGGCAAGAAAAGCCGAAAACATAGTCCAAGCGGAGGTGAAATTGGCAGGGTGCGCAAAGAAAATACACCAGCAACCCTCGCAGTATTCCGGAAAACGGAGGAGGCCTTTTTCAATTTGCACCTCAAAAGAGGGAGCAAGATCGCCGATTTGGGGGAGTTTTTGTCTGTGTTCCATTTTGAAAAAAGGTTGTGAAAGGCCGATATTCAACATTTAAGAACCTCAATAGCGGGGCAAAGGTTGGTTGTCTTCAAAAGACGCGCCAAAAATAAGCCGCTTTTGTGGATTAAGGAACGGGAGAATAATAACTTGTTACTTTCAGGTAGATTACTTTTTGCTGAGACAACTATCTTTTTGTGCGAATAGTGGGGCTCTTTAATCAAAAAGATAGGCCGTATGAGCGGAAAGGAATCAGATGAAAGTAACAAGTTATTATTCACCCGTTCCTTAACGTTTGAAAAACAAATCCTCTTCCCTTCGGTACAACGCAAAGAAAGATATTTGCACCCGTTTTGCGCAACCCGGGCATCTTTTTTGTTCTTTAGGGCAAAAGTGCGCCTGTTGCGCGAAAACCTTTTTTTGAAAAAATTGGACGTCAGACCTTGGACGTTGGATTATTGGACGTTAGACGTTAGACGTTGGACGTTAGACTTTGGATTATTGGACGTAGGACTTATGCCCACAACCGATCAGAGTCCAACGTCTA
>JACMMM010000354.1 GCA_014379065.1 Saprospiraceae bacterium | reverse complement strand
TTCTACCGACGTTTAGGGTGCTACGCACCTATTCTACCCCTGATTCGCGTGACCCATATTTCTTAGTTTTTACCACTTGCTCGTCCGCTTCCGCCACTTACGCATTGGCTATAGCAGCAGAAACCGCAACCCCGAACTTTGTGCCATCTAACATCTAAAAACAAATTTTCCGACATGACAACCGTCGAAATGATCAAGGTTTATATCAATCAATTGTGCACACAAATTGGCACAACCCCAGAATCAGTTTACAGCCCGGAATTCAACTCCTGGAATTTTTCAAAAGGCGCACAGAACATAGAGGTTTTTTTTACCTCCTATGAAACATCTGTCAAGACCGTTCGGACTTTTACGTCATGAAAAAGAACTTACTTCTCCTACTTTGCTGTGTTTTTAGCAGCCTTTTGTTCGCTCAACCAACCATCACCACGACTGATTTGCTCAAGGTAGGCGACGTCGTGATAACGCAACCTTGCGCCACGGCAACTTTCAACCCGGGCAGCCCGGGCGCCAACCAGACATGGGATTTCTCTCAACTTGTCGCAGAAGGACCTGAAGACACTACTTTCTATATTTCGCCCATTGGAACGCCCTATGCTGCGGATTATCCCTTGAGCAACATCGTGGGCCGGTTTGGCGGCAACCAATACGGCTACTACCAGGTGGCGGGCGACAATCTGCTGTTTTTTGGCCAAAAAGACCCTTCGAGTGCCATTGTGCTGACCGACCCGGCAGTCTATTTCAAGTCGCCCGCGACTTTTGGAACCTCCGTGACCGATTCGATTGCGGGCAGCCTGAATGCAGGGCCGCTGAATGGCTCAGTGACTGGACAAGCCTTTTTTAAAGGCGATGGATATGGCACCTTGACCACGCCAGGCGGGCAGTATTCCGACGTATTGCGGATAAAAACGCTGACTGTCGCAGTAGTAACCGTGCCATTTTTCGGCACCATAACGGACTCTGTTTTCAACTACTCGTGGTACAAATTGGGCATCCAAACGCCCGTTTTTGAAATGATAGAGGACACACAGTGGTCTGGCGGCGCAGTGATAGATCAGGTTCGTTACGTCAATTATTACCGCTCGCTGAGCTCTGATGCGACGGAGCCGACGAAAGCAATACGGTCGTCTATTCGGGCTTTTCCCAATCCTACAGAAGGTGATGTGGCGGTTGATTTTGAACTTTCTGAGCGCCAATCCGTCAGGATTCTCGTGTTCGACCTGACAGGCTATACTGTGTTGACCCAAAAATTTGAAGGAGCACAAGGCTCAAATCAAGCGCGTTTGGAAATGGGTGCGATGCCCAACGGTGTGTATGTAGTTGAAATTCAGGCAGATAATGTGCGCGAGCAAAAGAGATTGGTCGTGCAACACGATTGATGGATAAAACCTCGGAGGTCTTTGAAGACCTCCGAGGTTTTCTTCGTTTCAAATGAGCAACTGGCAACTTTGACCTAGCAACTGGCAACCGCATTTCCAAAATGCTGTGCGACCTTTGTGAAACAAGATGAACCAGAAATTCGCCGTTCCTCAACTTCCCGATCCCGAAAAAATCGGGATCAAACTTTCGGGAAGTTCTTCGCTGTTAACGATACTACTCTGCATCGCAGTCCTCCCTGCGTTTGCCCAAAAGGCATCGCCCGCTCAACTCCTCAACCCTTCAACCCCTCAACCCCTCAACTCCTCAACTCCTCAACCAATCCTCGACAAATTCTCCCGCTACCAGCACTACACGATGGAGCAAGGACTGTCGAGCAATTGGGTTATGAGCATCGCGCAAGACGACGACGGTTTCCTGTGGTTTGCCACCGTTGAAGGGCTAAACCGCTTTGATGGAGAGCGATTTACCCCGTTTTTTTATAGTGCTGACGGTAAAGGCTTGCCCACAGACCGCGTTACAAAATTGCTTGCCCTGCCGGGACATCGGTTGCTGGTCGGCACCGAAAAAGGACTTTGTGTGCTGCATACCCGTAGCTTGGAATTTCAATCTTTGCCACTGCCCGACCGAAATGGATTGTTGAAAAACGACTTGCCGATCTTGAAGATTTGCCGTACCCGAAATGGGCAAATTTGGGTCAGTGCGGGTATTGGTATCTATTTGCTAGACAACCAGTTGCATTTAACACAAACCTTTTTCGAACCACTGCGGCCTGGCGAAGCACAAGAAGGACTCTTTGCCCTTGATTTCCTGGAATTGCCCGATGGTACGGTTGCGGTAAAGTGCAGACAAGCACTGCCTCCTTACAATCGTCCTTGGCAAGTCATTGATTTCCAAAATCAAAAAATGGAGCCTTTGTCGCAGCGACTGGAGGGCCTTGGTGTGCTCGACACGGCTTTGCTCAGCAACAGCGTGGCATCCGATGGTCAAAACAATATCTGGTACACTTGCCTAAAAAGCGTCGGCCCTACCGCGCTTTACCGTTTCGATTGGGCCAGCCGCCGGGCGCAGGCCGTGTTGCCCAACCTGGCCTACGCTACGCCACAACCGCACCTCGGCCAATTCCACGACCCGTTTTTGTTGCCCGATAGCTTGCTGTTCCTCCAACGCTACTTCGGTTCTCCCCTTATTTACAATCTCCGCGACGGCTCCATCACCGAGATCCCTGTCTGGAAAACCTCCATGCCCGACGGAAAGGGCATCCTCAACTTCGTGGATCGCGATGGCAATCTCTGGCTTTGCCCACGCTTCGAGGGTATCTTTTTTTTAACCTTGAAAAACTTGCCTGCCACGTCCATGACCGCGCTCAACGTAGCGCACAAAAAAAGGATGAAAACGGAGCGCGTTTCTGAAGAATGGTTCGGTTTCAATTGCGTCGAACAAGCAGGAAAATGGGTCGTGAGCAGCGGCAATGGCGGGTTGTACAGCATGGACAAAGCCACGCTTGGAGTGTCAGGAGCAGTGCTTGACAATTCATTTCAGGGTTATGCTTATGTCAATCACTTTGCGCCAGATCGGGGCGACACGGTTTGGACGAACACGCTGGATGGCCTTCGCTGGTACAATGTTGTGCGTAATTCCACAGGCTTGCTCAAGGAACGGTATCAAGGGCTGGATTCTTTAGACAGCAGGTTTATTTTCCGCGATCATCACGGCCTTATTTGGGGACGGGTACGCAACAACGGAGTATGCTGTTTCGATACCCGAAGCCGCCAATTCACGCAGTTCTCTAGCAAAGGCTCCAACGCACCCTTTCCGCTCATTTCCGCCACGACTTGTACCGAAGGCCCCGACGGTGATATGTGGTTCAGTTATGGAACGGAGGAAAAATACTTGGTGCGCTGGAGGCGGGTTACGGGTGTTTTTGAAAAAATAGAACCCCGCTGCCCCGCTGGAACCAATTGCACAAAAGCTTTTGCACTCAGGGCCGACCCTTACGGCAACCTGTGGTTGTACGCCAACCAGGCTTGGTTTATTATGGATACCAAAACCTTGCAGGTACAAACTTTTGGAAAAGGCAACGGCTTGATTACCAATGATCCTCAAGGGCATTGCCTCGATAGAGATGGAAATGCCTGGCTCGCCACGGCTTTCGGACTCAGCCGCTATGACCCGCGCAGCCGCCAGCTCCGCACTTTTTATCAGACCGACGGTCTGCTCTCCAATACCATCGTCAACGTTGAATTGATTGACACGGCCCGCAACATCCTGTTCGTATCTACCGACCGGGGAATGTGCCTGTTCGAACCAGACAAAATAGGGGCTGCCGCGCCTGCACCGCCCACGCTCATTACTGGGCTGCGGGTGTCGGACCGACCAGTTCCACTTCCACAACTTGGCGCTTTAGCCTTGCCGTACAAGCAAAACGACCTGCGCATCGAGTTTACCGGGGTCAACTTCATCAATGGCACTGCCAACCGTTACCAATACAGTATGGAGTCAGAGGGTAAACAGGCCGAATGGAAAGAAGCGGGTACCGACAACTTTGCCAATTTCCTCAACCTTGCGCCGGGACGATACACTTTTCGTGCCCGAACGGCCAACAGCGATGGCATTTGGGGTAATGAAGAAGCTACCTTGAGCATCGTGATTTACCCTCCTTGGTGGCAGACCTGGACGTTTCGCCTGTCGCTATTGTTCGCGTTGGCTGCGCTTGTCTGGGGCTTTTACCGCCGCCAAATCATAAGAACCGAAAATCGTGAAAAGGAAAAAGCACAAGTACGCCAACAAATGGCCGATCTGGAAATGAAAGCTTTAAGATCCCAGATGAACCCGCACTTTGTGTTCAACGCCCTCAACTCGGTGCAGAATTTCATCCTGAAAAACGACACCCGCGAGGCGAGCAAATACTTGACAAAATTTGCCCGGCTCATGCGCCTGATTTTGGAAAACAGCGAATCGCCCATGGTACCGCTGGCGCGTGAAATTGAATTGCTCCGGTACTATACCGAGTTGGAACAATTGCGTTTCAACAACCGCTTTACTTTTGATTTTCAAATAGATAGCAACTTGAATCCCGAATCGGTCTCCATCCCAGGGATGCTCATTCAGCCCCATATCGAGAACGCCATTTGGCACGGTCTGATGCACAAAACCGAACCGGGCCAGCTTTGGATCCGCTTCCTCAAAGCCGACGAAAAAACACTCGTCTGCGAAATCGAAGACAACGGCGTAGGCCGCGTCCGCGCTGCTGAAATCGAAAAAGACCGCGCGAAAAACCACCGATCCACGGGCCTTGCCAACATCCGCAACCGCCTCGATCTGCTCAATGCCCAACTAGCGGAAGACATTCGACTGGATTTTGAGGATTTGCTCGATGAGCAGGGACAAGCGCGCGGAACGAAGGTGGTCGTGCGGATGCCGCTTTTGAGCGGAACATGAATCATCCCGGATTTTAGTACAGCCCCAGAGGGGCTAAATCCCTGCCTACCGGCAGGCAGGTTGGTAGAAAATTAGGTGAAAATCCGGTTTGGCGTGCCGTTACTGCCGAGCCTCTGCTGCCCATTTCATTTCCCGTAGGGAATCCCTGTTTATAGATCAATTTGTGTTAGATTTTTCAAAACCCCGTATGGGGTTGCCTGAAATCGGAGCAGGAAACCCCATACGGGGTTTTGAAAAATTGGTTTTCATTGCTATAAACAGGGATTCCCTACGGGAAATGATAT
>JACMMM010000032.1 GCA_014379065.1 Saprospiraceae bacterium | reverse complement strand
AGAGCATGAAAATAATAATGAATAGCCTAATGACCCCAATGACGACTAATGACGATAAATGACCCCAATGACGACTAATGACGTAATGACGATTTAAATGCTTGACCTCTCTTTTCAATACCCCGCCTGGTTTCTGATTTTTTGTGCGCTGTTGGGGCTTGGCTATGCGCTTCTGCTTTATTATCGCGACACCACCTTTCGCGATCAAGCCCCGAAACTCAACCGTTGGCTAGGGCTAATGCGTTGGCTCACCGTCACGTTGCTCAGTGCCTTGTTGCTGTCGCCACTGCTGAAGAGTTTTTTCACGGAAACAAAAAAGCCCATTGTGGTGCTGGCACAAGATCAGTCGGAAAGTGTGTCCGCCGACCTGAAAGGGGAAGCTTTGGAACAATACAAACAAGATTGGGCCACATTGAAAAATTCCCTTTCAGAAAATTACGAGGTTCACGAACTCGCTTTTGGCGATCAGGTGCGGGAGGGCGTGGACTTTAATTTTACGGATAAAGTCACCAATTTTTCAGAACTCTTGCGTGGTGTGTACGACCTATACGGTGGCCAAAATCTGGGCGCGGTCGTGCTCGCTTCCGATGGTATTTACAACGAAGGCAGCAACCCCGCTTACTCTGATGCACCGCTTTCAGCGCCGGTGTACACCGTCGCATTGGGCGATACAACTCCAAAGAAAGACCTATTGGTAAAGCGGGTTTTCCACAACAAAATCGCCTATCTCGGTGACAAGTTTACGCTGCAAATTGACCTTGCGGCCACCAATCTTGCCGGAAAACAAACGGTAATAACCGTTTCAAAATCAAGCGATTCAGGGCTGAAACAATTGCAGAGCATCCCTGTAACCATCTCTGGAAATGACTATTTCACCACCAAAGAAGTGCAACTCGACGCGGATCAACCGGGCGTGATTTCTTACATCATTAGTGCTGCCGCCTTGCCTGGTGAAGCTAGCACGAGCAACAACCGCCGCGAGATTTTTATAGATGTGCTGGATGCCCGCCAGAAAATCCTGCTCTTGGCCAACAGCCCTCACCCAGACCTTAGCGCGCTAAAAACAACGCTTGAAACAAACAAGAATTATCAAGTTAGCACGGCCTACATCACCGATCCGGGTTTGGACGTGGGCAAGTTTGATTTTGTGGTGTTGCACAACCTACCTTCTGCCTCCGACGATCTTTCAGGCTTGCTTAGCACTATGAACAACAAGCGCATTCCACGGCTTTTCATCGCCGGAATGCAGACGGGCTATGCTGCGCTTTCAAAGGCGCAGGGATTGGTGAGCCTCCAAAGTGACGGCTCACAGAGCGACGAAGTACAGGGCCGCGTATCGCCGCAATTCGCAGCGTTTTCGCTCAGCCCGAAAATGTTGGAGGAATTGCCAAAATTCAATCCGATGACTTCTGCGTTTGGCAATTTTGGGGCTACACCGCAAGCACAGGTGTTGCTCCGCAAGCGCATTGGCAAGGTAGACACCGATCAGCCGCTTCTAGCGGTGGGCGAAACCAACGGCATTAAAACGGGCATTTTGCTCGGCGAAGGACTTTGGCGCTGGCGCTTGTTCGACTATTTGCAACACCAAAACCACGAGATTTTTGACGAATTGGTGGGCAAAACCGTGCAGTATCTTTCGCTCAAGGAAGACAAGCGCAAATTCCGAGTGACCTTGGACAAGAATATCTTCAACGAAAATGAACCGGTCACCTTTGGTGGGGAACTCTACAACGACAATTACGAGCTAACGAACGATCCCGACGTGGCCATGAGCATTCGCAACCGCGACGGAAAGGAGTTCACCTACACGTTCAATAAACTGGGCAAGGCTTACACGCTCAATGCGGGCATCCTGCCAGTGGGCCCGTATACCTACAAAGCCACGGTCAATTTCAACAGTCAAAACCTTGTGTACGAAGGGCGATTTAGTGTACAACCGATTGAACTAGAACTGTTTGAAACGACAGCCAACCATTCCGTGCTGCGCCAGTTGAGCGCAAAATTTGGCGGCGAAACGGTGTTCTCCACCCAACTTGCCAGTATGGCTGAAAAAATCAAAGCCAACGAAACGGTGAAGCCCGTCATTTACCAAACCACCCAAACCAATCCGCTCATCAACCTCAAATGGATCTTCGCATTGCTGGCCTTGCTGCTGGCAGGCGAGTGGTTTTTGAGGAGGTATTTTGGGGCGTATTAAGTGGCTAGGGGAATGAAATTTTGAAGCCCTCCCACTTGAAGTTTCCCCAAGGGAAACTTCAAGTGGGAGGGCTTCAAAATTTCATTTACAGGAAAATGAACCTGATTTGCCTTAAATTTGCTTCAACAAAAATCTGGATACCGTTGCTGCAATTGTTGCACTTCGCCAGTCCCTCAAAAAACTATTTTCCTAATTATGCTCCAGCAGCAAGACATACGCTCGATCTCCCTTTCCAATCTCGAAGTGCTTTTCACCTCATGGGGTGAGCCGCGCTTCCGCGCCAAACAAGTGTACGAATGGCTCTGGGTCAAAGGCGCAAGTGATTGGGAAGCCATGACCAATGTGCCCAAGGCCCTCCGGACAAAACTTGCCGATCAGTTCACATTCCACGCCCTCCTAGAAGATAAAACCCAGCATAGCGGTGATGGAACCATTAAATCCCGTTGGCTTACGCACGATGGACACCGCATCGAAAGTGTGTTGATTCCCGTGCCTGATGATGACCGTTTTACCGTTTGTGTGAGCACTCAAGTGGGCTGTAGCCTCACCTGCGCGTTCTGCGCTACGGGCCGAATGGGCCGCAAACGCAACCTCAGCGCCGCCGAAATTTTTGATCAAGTGGTTGGCGTGAACCGCCAAAGTCTTGAAAGCTTTGGCAAACCACTCACCAACGTGGTGTACATGGGCATGGGCGAGCCATTGTTGACCTATTCAGGCACGATGGAAAGCATTGAGCGCATTACAGCACCGGCTCCCGAAGGATTGGGCATGGGCGCCCGACGTATTACCGTCAGTACGGCTGGCATCGCCAAAATGATCCGCAAAATGGCCGACGATGGCTACCGCAGCAACCTCGCCCTCAGCCTCCACGCCGCCGACGATCGCAAGCGCAACGAGATTATGCCGATCAACGAATCGAACAATCTGGAGGCGCTCATGGAAAGCCTCGAATATTTTTACTGGAAAACAAAAGGCCGTATCTCCTACGAATATATCGCTTTTGATGGCTTCAACGATTCGCTGGAGGATGCCGCAAAACTGGTGCAACTCTGCCGCCGCCGCTTCCCCGTTCGGGTGAACATCATCGAATACAATCCCATTGAAGGGCTGTCTTTTGTAAAATCGGACGAGAATCGGTTAAATGCCTTTGCGGCCTATCTAGTTAAGGAAGACGTGACCGTCACCGTGCGCCGCAGCAGGGGCAAAGACATTGATGCGGCATGTGGACAATTGGCTAACAAGTAAAACCGCGTAGCGGTGATATTTTGGTAAATCAAAGACTTATCTCCACCATCTGCCCCTCTATCGGAAACACAACCCAGCACGATACCGACCGCTCCATAGCGTGCTGCCACCAAGCCAACCCTGGTGCAAGCCCTTGTGCATGCTGCTTCCATTTTTTCATACCCTCGGCAAAAGGCGCGAAGGCGATGACCACGGCCCCGTTTTCGGTTTCGAGGAACAAATCTGCTTCAAGTTTTAATAGGCGTCTCTCCGTGCCGTTGTTGGCGTCCTCGCCAACAACACGGAAGGCGGGTGGCGCTGCTTGAAAACCCTGCTCGCTGCTTGACCGCCCCTCTGGCCCCCTTCCCGCGAGAGGGGGGAGCGTGCACTCGAATAGGTATTTGGTTAGTGTTTTTTTGGGTTGAAATTTTTTCTCCAAAAAAGCCCGGAACGCCTCCGATTGCCGCAACAACTTCTCCGCCGAAACTTGCTCTGATACGCCTCTTATTTGCAACTGTTTTTGTGCATTCGCCAAGCGTGCTGGATGGGTAATCATCGGGTCGTCAGCCATCAAAAAAGTGGCAACGGCCTTGCCAATAGCAGGTGCGTATTCACCCTTAAATTCCAGCCAACTGCCCCAGACCATGGGTCCGCCCAGTGTGGGTTGGACGCCTGGCGGCATTTCGTGCTGGGTGTCAATCAGCAAAGGCAGGTGAATCTGTGGGGATTTTCCCCGGCGCGTGGCATGGTAATTCACTGGCGATTCGTCGGGCAGGTAAACAGGAAAATCCTTGGGCTTATAGGTGATTTCGGTTTCAATAGGAATGGGCATTCCCGCATGGTAAAACGGCGTCTCATCCGAATTAGGGTCAAGGGTCGGGATGCTTTCGTCGCCGTGGCTAAACACGCGGTTGAGCCAACCCGTGCCCTTGACTGTGGTTGGGAACACAAGGTAGTCGCGTGCCCGCGTGAGTCCGACGTAGAGCAATCGGGCTTCTTCTTCAAGCGCGGTGCGGCTCGCTAGGGCCCATTCTTCGGTTTGCAATAGTGCTTCTTCGAGTGGGGTGTTGCGCAATTGGTCAGCATAAGGATTTACCCAAAAACGCAGCCAACGGTTGCCCAAAATATTGTCCAAATCAGGCTCTTCCACCTCGCTCACGAGGTTGAGTCCCCACACCTGTTCTTTTAGATTCTGTTCAAGCGCATGGCAAATGGTGAGCGGGTATTCCAGCCCTTTGGAGCGGTGGTAGGTAAGCACTTTCACGGCATCTTCGGTTTCACCAGAGCCTTGGGCATCGAGTTCATTGTCGGCCAATTGATTGAGCCACAACAAGAAACCGCCAAGTGAGGCCGCCGAGTGAAGCCGTTGACAAGCCGATTCATAATCCAAGGCATATCGGCGCAGGCGATCGAGGTTGTCGAGGCGTTGGTCAGGATTGCCCAATTGGATCGCAGCGCGGCGCAGATCGAGTTCTTCCAATACCAGATTCAGAATTTCTGAAGCCGAAAGGTCGGCAGTGCGCGGTCGCAAGGAGAGGAGTTGGTTTAACAACGAGGCATCGCCCCAGCCGCCGCCGTAAATGGGCGAGTCGGCGTTTTCAGACAAATATTGCAACCTGCGCTCCACAATCTCCTCCAAATCCATGCTCCCGGTGAGGAATAAAATCTCGGCAGCGGCGAGCGAATCAGAAGGCGTTAGTAGGTATTTCAAACAAGCCACAGCGAGTTTGCCTTCCGGGGTTTCCAGCAAGCCGTTGCGGGCGATGGCGGCTTTGAGTCCGGCACGGTGCAAAGCATCGGCCATGCTCAGGCATTGGCGGTTGCTGCGGCACAGGATAGCGATGTCGCCGGGTCGGATGAGGCGCGTTATGTCTCTTTTTTTGTTGAAAATCAAGGGCTTGCGTTCGAGCAAAACCCGCACCTGATCGGCGATGCAATTGTCGAACCAAGGCGCGCCGGGCGGTCTTCGTTCGTCTAATTCGGAGCGGAAATGCCAATGCTGGAGGGCAGGTGAGGGTTTAGAGTTTAGAGTTGAGGGTTTAGGGT
>JACMMM010000353.1 GCA_014379065.1 Saprospiraceae bacterium | reverse complement strand
TGTACCCGGATAAGGGGTGAAAATATCGCTGCTCGGTTTGTAATTGGCGAAGCCGCCACTAAAAAACGGCGCTGCTATGTACATGTAGTAACCTTCTCTATCGCTAGAAAAGATCATGTCGGGATATTTTTGCTGGTTCAGTCCTGCGAAAATGGTAAAAACGACCAGCAACGGAAAGTACCATCGCAAGAGGAAGGCTTTTATGGAAAATCGTTTGTTTGACATTTTAGAGCGAGGCAATTCGTTGATTTATTTGACCGAATCAGTTTGATTTTTCCCGGTACGAGATTGCCCACAACCCGAAAGTAGTGAGCAGGCCATTGATCAAGATGGTGAGAAAACCTACGTCAAAGCCTGCCCAGGCTTTGAAAAAATATTCAACGCAAAAAGTCAGCAGTGGCGCTGCAAGGCAAATGTGCAACGCGTAACGGTCGCGGATCTTCAGGTCGGTGAAAAGGCCGAACATGAACAAGCCGAGCAAGGGCCCGTAGGTGTAGCCCGCTATTTTGAAGATGAGCGATATGACCGCAGAATTGCTTACTGCATTGAGAATCAAGATAATAACGACAAACAACCCGGAGAAGCCCAAGTGTACCAAGGTACGCGTTTTGCGCTGTTTTGCTTCCAGTGCGCGTTCGTGCGCCAAACGTTCTTCTTCGTAAGCAAAGGTCTGGCCTTCCGTATTTTTTCCTTTTTCAAAGTTCAAAAAGTCTACACAAAAACTCGTCGTGAGCGCGGTGAGGGCCGAATCGCTGCTGGCGTAGGTGCTCCCGATGAGGCCGAGGATAAAGAAGATACCGGCTACGGCGTCCAAATGCCCAAAGGCGATTTTGGGGTAAAGTTGGTCGGTACGGGCTGGGATTTCGAGGCCGATGCTGCCAGCGTAGAGGTAGAGCAAGGCACCTAGTATCAAGAAAAGGAAGTTGATGACCACAAGGTAAACGCTGAAAACGGCCATGTTTTTCTGCGCTTCCCGGATGTTTTTGCAGGCGAGGTTTTTCTGCATCAAATCCTGGTCAAGCCCGGTCATGGCAGTGGCGATGAGTGCCCCGCTCACAAATTGCTTTACAAAATGGTTGGGATCGCTGAGGAAATTATCGAAGAAGAATATCTGTCCGTAGCGGCTGCCCATCACGTTGGAAATAATTTCCCCCGCCCCAAAGTTGAGCGATTTCCCGATGGTCCAAACCGTGAAAACCAAGGCCGCCAGGAAAAAAGTGGTCATAATCGAATCCGTCCAGATGATGGTTTTTAAACCACCCTTGTACGTGTAGCCGTAAATCAAGGCCAGCATCAACACGACCGTAATGGCAAAAGGAACCCCCATCGGGCCAAACACAAACAATTGCAAAACACTGGCTGCCAGGAACATCCGCGCGGCAGAACCTAATGTGCGCGAGAGCAAAAAGAACCCCGCTCCAGTTTTGTACGACCACCAGCCGAACCGCTGCTCCAAGTAGCCGTAAATACTCGTCAGGTTCAAGCGATAGTACATCGGCATCAGCACCGTAGCAATAAAAAGATAGCCCACCAGATAGCCCATCACTACCTGCATGTACGAGAAAGCCATGTTCAAGCCGGAGCCGCCCACCGCACCGGGGATGCTGATAAACGTGACCCCGCTGATGCTCGTGCCGATCATGGCATAAGCCACCACATACCAAGGCACTTTGCGGTTGGCAAGAAAAAAGCCTTCGTTGCTGTTGTTGCGCCCGGTAAACCAAGCCACGCCAACGAGCATGGCGAAGTAGAGGAAAAGGACGACTAGGACGAAGCTAGGAGTGAGGTGGGCCATGGTTCAGTTGCGGTCTTTGTCAGTTGGCAGTTCGCAGTAGCAGTTGACACCAACACTAAGCGCGAAGACACCTGCTACTGCGAACTGCCATCTGACAAAGATCGGCAAAAGTAGGCTTTTCTAAACTTACAGCCTTATTTGGAAACTCAGCACCAGTGTATGCCCGCTTTGCTACAAAAAACAAGCCTCAGAGCAGATGCTCTAGGCTTGTTTTTTGTCTTGAGCAAATAATTGCCCTTAAACCAAGATAGGGTCAATTACTTACACGGCGAAAACGGATCTATAAAGAGGGGCTGATATCCCAAGAATCTGCACAATTCATCTTGGCGGGGCGGGCCATTGCTCGTCCAGAAGTTAACAAATGGCACTTTGGCATTTGGCATTCTTTTGAAAGTGAATACTTGATCAAATATCTGGTAGCCAACACCAATACTAGGATTTAGATTAAAATCAGCCTCCTTTCCAAACCGCAAAGATTGATTGGTGCGGGTGATGTGGCAGCCTCGGCACGATGGGCCGACCACCTGCGTATAAAAATCCTTAGGCGGCAGTGCCCCGGGATAAGGCGGATTGGTGTTGTTCCAAAGTGTTGGGAAGGCATTATCAAGGAAGGAACCCTGTAAATTAATAGCTGTAGTGGTGCTCGTGGACGTAGGGTAGGCAGCCAGCAGGAAATCGCGGATTTCTTGAATGTTGTAGCTGTTTGTTCTCAACACCTGATTGTTCAGACTGGTTAAATTGGGGATATTATCCTGTGCATTCCGGTCGAAAGTTGGGTCTTGTGAATATATGAATGACTGCAAATCAAATGGCAAGAATTTTGGAATACTGACCTCAAAGCCGGGGGTATAATAAAACGACTGCAAGGCGTCGCCATCGGCGAATCCACTCCAAGTCAGATTATCCCCTCCATGGCACTCTATGCACAAACCGGGGAGGTATTTAGGTCCATACCCGTCAAGATCCGCAAAGGTGGAGAGGGTACCATTCCCGGCGAACACCAAAAACTTGGTGACGGACTTTGACCCGGGAGTGGCGGAAATAGGTGTGGATTCCATAGCGACAGTAGCGATTGCATTGGTGCTGTTGGTGCCGTCCACATCGTCGTTGGAATCGAAATCACGGGTAAAGTTAGACACATAGAAGGCATCGTTTTTCTGGTGCATCCCGCGCCAAAAAGCCAAGTCGCCCGCATTGAAATACGAAGCATTGAAAGCGTCTGGTGCGCTCCCCGAAAATCCCTGGCTTGCCTTCCATGCATTCAAATTGGCGTAATTGATCACGGGGATGTATGACGGGCCAGGCCCCTTGGCGCCGATAAGTCTGTAATATTCATTTGCTGCGGCTTCATCGTTTTGGATTCTATTTAGAAAAACTTGGTCTGGAGAGGAAGGCAGTTGCCCAATTTGAGGAAGAAACAAATATACGTCATTGCAGTAGTCGTAGGGCGGGATGGGCGCGTACAGATTTGAGCCAGTAATGGGTTCTCGCGTTGGTACGATTTGGATTTGTGTTTGTGGGATGGGAATCCTTGAATCGGTCGCTTCGATGGTCACACCGGCTGGAGGCACTAATCTGGGGGGAAGCAGGACGATAGCAAAAGGCAAGTCGGCAGCAGCAGAGTTCAGCGTTCGGGTGTACACCTGTGTCACACCACCGTTTGGCACGGAAACCGTAATGTTGACCGGGAAAACCGCCGCGCTATTGGGGTTGTCCAACAATTGGATGCAGGTGGCATCCGCGCCGGGATAGTCGGCATTGAGGGTGGAAAATTTGTTGGTTTTGCCCCGGTAAAAATCGCCGACGCGGGTCAAGATGCCGATGTCTTCCCACAAGCCGCTGGTTTCGTTGTAATCCCAGAAGGTCGTAGTCGCCGGGGCGGAAGCCACCAGCGGCGAGGCAATCGGGATGGACACCTCTGCCCATGCCTTGGAGTCAAGTTTGTAGCGTCGATTCGGGTTAGCTCCGTCTCTGATTTGTATGTCAATCGCTCCGAAACTTTCCAAACGCTTTAGTTTGCCGTCTTGAATCGCGCCATAGTCACCGGGCATCAGGCCGCGCCGGTCGTAAAGGTCAACGTTTCGCAGGCCGACCAGTACCGGTGTGGTCACTTTATTCCCCGCAGAATCCACGATGGCATTGGCCGGAATGACGACCCTGGCCGGTGGCCGTTTGACAGGCGGTCGAACCTTGTCGTTGGAGAATTTTGTGTACTGATCTTCCCTTTCCTGAATGTCAATTTCTGTCTTGGGGTCAAACGTCGCAAGAGTGGATTTGACAAGGGAATATTCCTTGCCTGTGGCGTCGTTGAACAAGATGGAAGAATGAAGCATATACCCGACTTTTTCGATGTTCAGCACATAGCGGTTTTGGCTGGCCTCCGGGAAGGAGGCCCTGAAGTTTGAGCTGCCTTGCGCGAAAGTGAACTTGAAATATCCGTTCACATCGCTCGTGCCGGCCAACTGTCCGTTGATCTTGATTTGCGCCCCGGCAATCGGCCCGCTGCCGTCAATTTCGCGTATGATTCCCGAAAACCGCACTCGCTCGTCGCCCGCTTCTATGTCGAATGGCTGGTAGGCTGTTCCACCGAAGCCGTCCATGACCAGCATGAAAACCCGATAATTTCCGGGGAGGTTGGCGAGTTGCCAAGTGATTTGGTTCGTGCTTCCGAAGGTTGAACCCGGTGCGTCGGCCATGGGCACCCAAACGTAGGTCAATAATTGTTTGTCTGGGTCGGCAACGACGACGCGGACGGTCAGCTTCTGTCCGGGAGCGGTGCGCATCACGGCTTGGTTGTTAGCATTGACGGCCCCAAAGCCCCGGATAACCGGGCTGCTGTTGGGCAAGGTCAGGTTGAGCGGCCCGCCATTGTTGCTGAAAGTTTGGGTGACTACCGCTTTTTGGCACTTGGCTGTCACTTGCCAGGGCACGGCGCGTTGCACCTGCGTCAGGAGGTATTCTCCAGACACATTGGCGCGGACACGGCGTGGCCTTGCGTCGCCGAGTTTGGCTTCGACTGTGGTGAAAAACTCCACCCCAAATACGGCGTTTCGGTAGATTCCAGGTCTGCCATCGTGCAAAAGGGCAGTGCCGAACAGGTAATTGTTCGATTTCAGATCAATTTTCAGTGCGCCAGGATGATTTGAAAACCAGACTACCGAAGCCGAGTGGCAGGTTGTCGTGAAGCCGTCCTTCGCGAAACAAAGTTTATAGTTGCCTTTTTTCAGGATTTTAGTTTTGTAATAGCCGTCCAAGTCCGTCCGTATGGTGTCCACGATGCTACCAAGCGAATCAACAACCGAAACCATCACGTCGGGCAAAAGGATTTTCCGGGTTCGTTCTTG
>JACMMM010000352.1 GCA_014379065.1 Saprospiraceae bacterium | reverse complement strand
TCCAGCACCCAAACATCAAAATCCTGCTTGCTTTGGCCGTATGGGTTGAGGGGGCGAAGCTGGGGAATCGTAGCGTGATTGTCGCTGTATCCGAGCTCGCCCAGACCGTAAGTGGCGGCACTACTGGCGTAGAGAAATGGAATGTCAAAACCTGCGCAAAGCATCCAAAGGGCTCGTGAATATTCCAGGTTTAATTCGTTAAAAATTTCGATGCTCTGCTCCGTCGTGTCGGTTCGCGCGCCGAGGTGAATCACAGCATCTACATCGGTATGATTGCGCTCAAGCCAACGCACGAAGTTGAGGCGGTGCATCTGCCCCCAGAGTTGTTTTTCTTCCAGATTTCGGTTTTTATCGGGGCGGCTAAAATCGTCTACTGCCAGCACGTCTTGATAGCCAGCGTCGTTGAGCCGTTTTACCATGCAGGAGCCAATGAAGCCTGCCGCGCCTGTGACTGCGATCATGTTGTTGTGTAATGTTGGTTTGGGGGATTCGGTGATGTGGTGATTTGTTTATGCGGACAAATCAATCTTCAAATCAGCTGTAAAAAAACCATGTTCGCGACCGGTTTTGAGTTGATGCTGATCGGGGTAGAGCAGGTCGAGTTGGCGCTGCACGTTGCGAAGGCCGATACCGCTACTACTGCTACCGTTTCCGCTGACCGTGACGTCGGGATCGAGGGTATTTTGGACGGTATATGAAAGTTGTTTGTCCTTAAGGATAATCTTTATCAAAATCTGAACGTCGCCCGTGGTGGCACCAGCGCCGTGTTTGAAACTGTTTTCTACAAACGGCAGCAACAGCAACGGGGCGATGGAAGTGTTCGGATTGTCAATATCTTCCTGATAATCAATGGTCAAGCGTTTGTTGTAACGCAGTCTTTCAAGTTCGATGTAATCTTTGATCACTTTTGCTTCGTCGGTGACAGAAATGCGCGGTGCGCGACATTCATACAACACAAAGCGCATGATTTTGGAAAGCATCATAATGGCATCGGGGGTCTTGTCGCTTTTTTTACGCGCCAGCACATAAAGGTTGTTGAGGGTATTGAACAGAAAATGCGGGTTGGTTTGCGCCCGAAGGAAACTGAGTTCGGACTGCAATTTTTCGCGCATCAATTCCTGTTCAAATTCAAGGCTTTTGTAGTGTACCCGGATCATTTTGATCGTGACTGCCGCCGCAAGGGTGATAAACAAGTCAAACTCCGTGAGCACCAATCCTTTGGGATTGAACAAATTGTACACATTGTCTGGTCTGAAGATCGGGTTGAAAATGAAACGCATCTCCAAACGATATATCGCTGTTGCAACAGCAAAGGCCAGTAGGAGCAGCCCTACCAGTTTCCAAATCTTGCTTCGGTCAAGGTAAAGCGGAATGACGTAGTAAAAAATAAAATAAGTGAGCATCAACTTGACCGGCAGCGAAAATGCTTCGCCAATGAGTGCGTCTCTAAAACCTTCGTCTAAAGAAGTACGTGACAAAATGCAGTTGAGCACTGCGTTGAGCGGTACATAAACAGCCCAAAAAAGGACGTGGAGCGAAATGCGTTGCCAGTTGAGGTTCATATTTATGGAGTGATGAAGTGATGGGGCGATGAAGCGATGGGGTGATGAAGTGATATTCAAGCTACTCGTAAGCCGTTTGGAACAGGTCGTTCGGGTTGGAGCAGGGTGATTTCTTTGTGTTCGCCTACGAGCCCGAGCACCAGGCACTCGGAAAAAAACGTGGCAATTTGTTTGGGTGGGAAATTCACAACTGCAATAACCTGCCTTCCCACTAAATCTTCTATTTGGTACAAATCGGTGATTTGTGCCGAACTCTTCTTGATGCCATGTTCCCCAAAATCAATCAGCAACTGGTACGCCGGGTTTCGCGCCCCCGGAAAATCCTTGGCTTCCAAGACGGTGCCAACGCGCATTTCTACTTTTTCAAATTCTTGCCAGGATAACATAAGTGATAAGTGTTGAGTGATAAGTGTTGAGTGATAATTGATAAGTGATTTTAGATTGATTTTGTCTTTAGCACTTATCACTTATCACTTATCACTTATCACTAATCACTAATCACTTACCACTTTTCAACCCTCCCATTCCACTTTTTCAAAATCAGGTTTCAAGTTGAGCGTATAAAGCGAACGGTCGCGCAGTTTGATTTCTTTTATAGGGATTTCCACGCTGTCTGCCGCACATTTTTTGACGAAAGTTGGGAAGCCGACGAGGTAAATCTTCACCTTTCCATAATTTGGTGTGTAGTCGCCTTCTTTCCGCTGACGCAAGGAGAAAGTGCCATTTTTCCCCTCGGTTTCAAAGATCTTTAAACTAAAAATCCCATTCTGATAGTCATATCCTTCGCCAAAGTCTTCATACAAATGACTGGTTTCGAGACCGTTTTTGTAATAGACATACAAGGTCAATTCGTCAATGGGTTCGCCCGTATGTTGGTGTGTTGGATAAACGGGAAGCACCGCGCCTTCACGCACAAAAAACGGGATCTGATCCGGCATCACGTTTACAAACAGCTCTCCACTGCCAGGCTGCCCCGTCCAAAAATAGTACCAATTGCCTTTTGGCAAATAGACGCCTTGTCGTTGCACTTTTGATTGCACCACAGGACTAACCAGAATATGCTCCCCAAAAAGGAAATCGCGTTCCTGCTCCCAGAGTTTTGGGTCTTGTGCATCGGCAAAAGCCAAATGACGCAACACGGGCGAACCATCCAGCGTGTGCAGCCACATGGCAGAATACAGGCAAGGTAAAAGGCAGTAGCGCAGTTCAATGGCCTTTTTCGCCAAATCCGTCCATTTTTCCCCGAAAGACCAAGGTTCTTGGTCTGAAATGTGCAAAGCGGGGTCAGTCAATTCGGCCTCTTCGATGGGTAAAGCATCTCCGGCAGCGTGTTTTCCAATGCTGTGTACGCGCATCAGGGGATGAAAGACCCCTAGTTGCAGCCAACGGACAAATAGCTCGCCCTCGGCATTGCCCGCAAAGCCTCCAATGTCGGTGCCGCAAAAGGAAAAGCCCGAAATGGCAAGCCGTTGGCACTGAATATTGGCGATTTGCAGGTGTTCCCAGTCCGAACAATTATCGCCAGTCCAAATGGCTGAGAATCGCTGTCCGCCGCTGAACGAAGCGCGGCTGAGCAAGAATGGGCGCTTCTCTGGTTGAAGCCCTTTTAAGCCTTCCCAAGAGGAGCGGTTCATCTGCAGGCCGTAGATGTTGTGCGCTTTCCGATGGCTGCAAGGCAGACCGTCGTGATCGTGCATTACATTGTCTGGCAATGTTTTATGGTTCACATGGAATACCGCAGGTTCGTTCATGTCGTTCCAAAAACCTGAAACTCCTATTTCATTAAACAGGCTTTCATACAGTTCGCCCCACCAGCTGCGCACGGCCGGGCTCGTAAAATCTGGGAAGGCACAAAAACCTGGCCACACGGGGGCTTTGGCCACTACACCATCTGCGGTTCGGAGGAACATATTTTTTTCCAAACCATCCCGATAAACCGCGTAGTTGGGGTCTTCCTTGATACCCGGGTCAACCATCGTCACCGTCTGGAAGCCCATTTGCCGCAAATCGTCCACCAATGCTTTTGGGTTTGGAAATGCCTTCGAATCCCAAGTGAAACAGCGATATCCGTCCATGTAATCAATATCCAGGTAAATCGCATCACAGGGGATCTGCCGTTCCCGAAATTCGGCGGCGATTTCGCGTACATGGCTGTCGGGGTGATAACTCCAGCGGCATTGATGGTAGCCCAAAGCCCAGCGCGGGGGCATATCGTGCGTTCCTGTCAAGCGGGCATAGCTGCGGGCCACGTCGTCTAGCCCAGGGCCGTGCAGGAAATAGTAATTCAGCTCGCCACCCTCCGCAGAAAAGCAGGTGCTGCCAGATTCCATCGAATCAAAATCAAAATGGCTTCTGAAACTGTTGTCAAAAAAAATCCCGTAAGCAACTCCTTGATTCAGTGCGTAATAGAGCGGAACGGCTCTGTAGAGTGGGTCAGTCTCTCGGCCAAAAGCATAAGCATCGGAGCACCAATTTTCAAATTTTTTGCCAGCCAGGTTTGTGCCGCAAGTCTTGTCGCCAAGGCCAAAGAACACCTCTTTTTTGTGGCATTTTTTCTCCAATCGGAGTTCGCACCAGCCTTTCAAAATCGTTCGTTTGGCCGAAAAACCGCCCGCGTCTTCACAAAGCACCCGGTCGTCCTGATCATAAAATTTAACCTTCAAATCCGCTTTTGAAACCACCACTTGCAAGGCCCCGGAGTCGAGCAAGTATTCAGCATCGCGTTCTTCGAGTCGCACGACAACCTTTTCAGGTTCGAAGGCTGGATCCACTGCATAAGAAAAATCAGCTGAAAAAACTCCATCAGGTGAATACCGCAAGCGAAAAATA
>JACMMM010000351.1 GCA_014379065.1 Saprospiraceae bacterium | reverse complement strand
TTGAAGTCACCTCCTGACTTCGATGAGTCGCCGCCTAACTTTTCCCGCACCCTTACCCGTTCGCTGGATTGTCGCACCTGCTGCCGCAACTGCTTCTTGATCAGCGGTTTTTGTTCCACCAGTTTTTCAACTTTTGCTGCGGTGGCGCTGCTGCCGGCACTTTCAAGCGCTGGGAGCACCTGGCGCACTTGGTCGGCAGTAGAGGCTGCTTCTATTTTCCGGGTGATGGCTTCTTCAAGGGCTGGGCGGGATTTGGCCATCACTTCGGGCCGGGCTGCAACTGCTTCTGCGACGTCATTCAGCCGTTCCTGCTTGGGGAAGTCGCGGAGATATGCGGCCACTTTGGTCTCGGTGGGCTGCACTTGCACAGAGGTCACATAAGCATTCTCGAGTTCAGCCATGAGTTCGGCGCGGTTTTCAGCGCGGGCTTCCACGGCTTGTTTTATTTCCGGAAGCCGCTCGCTTTCGGGAAATTTGGCCACGAACTGGCGGATTTTCTGGGCATTGGGTTGGTCTCGGATGTTTTGTACAGCCTTTATTTCTTGGGTTTCAATTTTTTGCAGCACCGCTAAGCGATATTTTCCATCCGTGCCAAACTCCCGTTGGTACACCCGCAGGTCGCTGAGAGAATCGGTCTCATCGGCCTTGCGGAAATAGGCTTTGTCGAGGTAAGGGCGGGCTGCAGGGTCTTCCTGATGTTCTTGGATAAACTCGTCCAGGGGAGCCGTGTCACCGCTTAGATTGGTTTGCAGCGTGGCGAGGAAGAGTTCTCGGTCGAGTTTGGGAGAAACAGCCCAGGTTGCCGCCGGGGCCAGCACGATAAAGGCGAGGAATATAGCTAGGGTGCGGAGGCCGCGGTTGGAGGATCGTTTACCCGCCGATTCGGCAGGAGGATCAATGCTTTTTGAATAACTGATGTCGAAGACACCCTGTGCTGTAGCGTTGCTTTGAAAAGCAAAGGTTTGGCCGCTGGGCTTGAATTCGGAAAGTGGGGGTTCGCTTGGAGCGCTGCCTGGTTTATCAGCCGTAGCCTTCCCGCCTGCCGAGCCTTGGCTGGCAGGGGCGGAGGCTGGCAAATCATCTTCCGCAACAATCGTCACCGTTTCCATCACCGACACGTCGCGCAGAATCGGCTCGGCATGTCCCGGCACGATTTCCATGATGGAGACTTTGACGAGCAATTGGTGTACGCCCTCGCGCAGGGGCGTGACGCTAAAATTCCACTCGGTATAGCCGGTGTCGCGTACGAGTTGGTTGGGCGCATTGAGCGCCGTGATTTGAAACACACCTCCCTCTGCATCAACGAGTTCAGCGCGCATCACATCAGATATTTCGACCCGCGATTTCAGCTGCACCTCGTTGTCCAATAGGATGTTTTCCAAAATCGCATCCTCGTCCACGGCCACGCGAATGGTACAGCGCACGGGCTTTTGGATGGGCATAATATGCGGTACGCGGTAGAGGACGTTGCCTAATTTACCAACATTATTTGCCTTATTTGCTGAATTATCGGCAACTGTGGGTGAGAAGTCTGCCTCCGTTAGCCCGGCGAGCAAGTCAAAAAAATCAGCCGAAACCTGATCCACCCGGCGCTGGTACTCTTCCGAAGAAATGGTATTGCGGTACCGCTCCTTGTTGGCGGCATTGAGCCGCGCAATCAGGGCAGACACGATTCGTTGGGTTTCCGAGCCTTCGGGAAGCAGGGTGAGGAGCGCGTTGAGCGCCTCGGGAAGTTGGTTTTCCCGGATCTGTGCTTCGAGATTCTGGCGAAGTTCGGCGAGCGGTTGGGCGAGCGGCATGATTGTTTGGTTAGGGTTGAAAAAACCGACGAGAAATGGGGAGCAAGCTTTTCAAAGGCAAATGTATCATGTTCGCGCTAAATCTTTGATACCCCCTCAACAAAAGTCCAGCGTACATTAGCCCCAACAAACCGTTCCGCCTTTTATCATGAAAAATCTACTCAAACGATTCAAACCAGTCTCACTCATACTCCTTGCACTGAGCTTCACATTATCTCTCTCCGCACAAGTCCGCCTAACCGAAATAGCCCCCACCAACAACGGCCAAATCCAGGACGAAGACGGCAACCGACCCGACTGGATCGAAATTCGGAATGGCGGTACACAGACCGCAAATTTCCTAGGCTGGGGCCTCAGCGATGGCTCAAAAGCATCGCGTTGGCTGTTGCCCGACCTGAGCATTGATCCCGGCGAACGCCTGCTCGTGTTTGCTTCAGGTAAAAACCGCGGCTCGGTCACGCCTCCGCCCGGCAGCGTTCACCACTGGGAGACCGCCCTCAACGAAGGAGACACTTGGCGCTATCGGATCGGCACCAGCAACCCGCCCGCTGGTTGGAACACGCCCGGATTCAACGACTCAACCTGGCTCAGTGGCCCCGGCGGATTTGGTTATGGCGATGGAGATGACGCGACCCCTTTACCAGCCGGAACGCTCTCGGTTTATTACCGCCAGACGTTCAACATCGCCAATTTGAGTGATATCGCGCGTGCCATGCTGAGCATGGACTACGACGACGGCTTCATAGCCTACCTCAACGGACAGGAAATCGCACGCAGCAGCACCATAAGCGGACAGCCCAATTGGAATACCCTGGCGGACGATCATGAGGCTACTTTTTACAACGCTTCCGCATTACCCGAGGCTTTTACCATGAATCAAACCGCGCTCGCTGCCGTTCTCCAGCCCGGTCAGAATGTATTGGCTGTTGAAATCCACAACACGAGCGCAAATTCCAGCGATCTTTCAGGGCGTACTTGGTTGCATTTTGGCATCGGGTCTAACGCGCAGTTTTTTGGCCCAATACCTTCGTGGTTCAACCCGGGCGGCGGTTTCAGTGGCAATTTGCACACCGATTTCAAGATCAATTTTTCTGATAAAATCAAACTCTACGACGAAACAGGAAATCTCATGGACTCCGTTTCTATGGTGCAACTCCAGCCCGGCCACTCCCTTATGCGCATCAACGACGATGGTGCTTGGTGTACCAGCGCTGCGCCTACACCCAATGCCGCCAATGGCTTTGATTGTCAAGATAGTTATGCTGCGGCCCCGGCCTTCGAGCTCGAAGCGGGTTTTTATTCAGGAAACCAAAACGTAGGCATCACAGGCGGCGGCGAAATTCGCTATACCAACGACGGCAACGAGCCGGACATAAACTCACCGCTTTACAGTACGCCCATTTTGGTAACGCAAAACACCGTGTTGCGAGCACGGCGATTCGAACCCTTCAAACTGCCGAGTGCCGTGACAACTGCCACTTATTTCATTGACGAAAACGTGACGCTCCCGGTCGTTTCCGTGACAATTCCGCCACAAGATTTTTCCGAGGTTTACGACAACCATTCCCGCAAAGGGATGGTGTCGGTGCAATATTTTGACAAAAACAAACAGCAACAATTTGAAGGGGATTTTGCAGGTTACGTGGCTGGGAACTGGTCGGTGGATTTCCCGCAAAAAAGCCTGCAGTTTGATGTGGATGAAGATTACGGCTCGCTCGGCGAAATCGAGTACCCTATTTTTGCACCCGACAAACCGATTCAAAAATACCACTCGTTCCGCATCCGAAACGAGGACGACGATTGGGTGCAGGCGCGTATGCGCGATCGAATCGTGAACGAATTGGCGGCGCCTACCCACAGTGGCCGAGCCTCGTACCAAAACGTCATTGGATTCATCAACGGCGAATATTGGGGCCATTATGTAGCCCGTGAACGTTTGGACAATTACTTCGCCCGCGACAATTACGGTGCCGACCCTGACTCGGTGAACATGGTAAAAACCTATTACAATCTTGGCTTGGGTGGCACCCTTGATGAAGCCGAAACGGGTACGCTCGACGATTTTGAAGCCATGTCCAATTTCATTTCAAACAATGATATGACTGATGCGAGCAATTTTCAAAAGGCTGCGCAATTGCTTGATTTGGAAAACTTTACCGATTACATCAACACAGAAATATTTGTGGCCAGCACCGACTGGCTACAGGATTATTACAACAACATTCGATTGTTCAAGGCCAGCAAAAACGCCCCTTGGAAGTTCATTCTCTGGGATGTGTCTTATTCCTCCGGCAACGCATCCGGTTGTGCCAGCTGCGACGTACTGGGCAGCACACTTGGAAACAATTCGCGCTACGGGAAAATGCTGGGCAGTCTCCTCGACAACCCCGGATATCACCGCTACTTTATCAATCGCTTTGCCGATTTGATGAACACTTCGTTCTTGCCTGCACGCGCCCATGCGCTCATCAACACCAATGCGGCGGAATTGGGGCCTGAAATAGACCGTCACAACCAGCGCTGGGGTACGGGAGATTTCAATAGTTGGAGCGGCTCGGTTCAAGTGCTCAAAGATTTCTACTCGGCACGACCTGAAAACCAGCGCCAGCATATCGTTGACAATTTCCAACTCGACCAAGAAGTTAGCATCACCTTGCAGGCAAATCCTCCTGGAGCGGGCACTATCAAAATCTCGACCGTGGTGCCAACAAATCTGCCTTGGACGGGCATTTATTTCCACGGAAACCCGGTGACGGTGACCGCCATCCCTAACCCTGGCTTTGCTTTTGTGAACTGGTCGGCGAACCCGAATATTAGTAATTTGGCGGCACAAAGTTTCAGCGCCGATGTGCCCGGGAACACCACCTTCACCGCAAATTTTGTCGGCGCAGCACAAAATATCTCCTTGAAAATCAGCGAGATAAACTACAATTCTGACCCGACCCGCAACGCGGGCGATTGGCTGGAAATACGCAATGAAGGCACTTCGCTTATTGACCTTTCAGACTTTTCATTGCGCGACAAAGACTGGTTTCACCATTTCACCGTGCCAACCGGAACGATTCTCGCGCCGAATGGCCATTTGGTTTTCGCAGAAAGCCTCCCCCAATTTTCGGCTGAAAACCCCCTCGTGGTAAATGTGCTGAATGCGCCGCTGCCTTTCCACCTTGACAACGATGGCGACGAACTCCATGTGTTCGACCGCGCAGAGAACGAAATAACCAGTGCAAGCTACGACGACATAAAACCTTGGCCCTGCACGCCCGACGGCTTTGGCGGAACGCTGGAACGACACGACGGGAATACCGATTCCAGCTTGCCCGAATCGTGGTTCGATGGGTGTATAGGCGGTTCGCCGGGAGTTTCCTATTCCCCCTGTGTGTATGTCCCGACCATTACGGAAATCAACTACAAATCCGCTCCAGGGGCAGACGCGGGCGACTGGCTGGAACTGTTCAACGGAACAGCCTCTACCATATACCTCGAAGGCATACAGATTCAGGACGGCAACGGCAATGCATACACGATCCCGGCAGGGATAAGCATTCCACCAGGTGGTTATCATGCCTTTTATCAAGATGCGGCAAAATTCACCAGCCAATTCCCAAACCTGACGAACGCTACGGGACCGATAGGATTCGGGTTCGACGGCAATGGCGACATGGTGCGGGTCTTCGCACCGGATGGCCGGATAGACCTTAGCATCTGTTTCAACGATGCCGCGCCCTGGCCAAATGAGGCTGATGGCAATGGTTACACGCTTGAAAACAAGAGCGCAGGTGCCGGCGACTTGAACGACGCTGCGAATTGGTTTGCAGGTTGTTTGGGGGGCTCTCCAGGCCAGGCATTTGACCCGAATTGTGGAAATGTAGGCACAGAAGAACATGCAGATTCATTCAGCACACTCCGGGTATGGCCTAACCCGGCAAAGGAGACGCTTTTCTATCAGTTTGGGATGGGCAACTTGAATACTATTTCGCTCTTAGACATTTTAGGCCAGAGCGTAATGTTGCAAGTAAACCCAAGCGGGGAAGGTTATTTTGACGTAAAAAACTTGCCTTGTGGGGTATATATAGTGGAAGCCCGATCGAAGGTGGGAGAGACCTTGCGACAAAAAGTGGTGGTGGAGTGAATTTGAACATCTCGAAGGTCATTCCCAAACCTGCTGCTTCCTAAAAGCCACGCCCCTAAAAAAAGCCACGGGCGATCCATCTTGCTTCAGGACGGTAATGGCATAATTGGAAATAGATTTCCCGAGGCTTTCTTCCCGCGCTTCGGCAGTGAGCACATCGCCCGCGAACACGGGCGCAATGTGTTCCACCGTGCAATGGATGGATACTGTGTGTCGCCCGCGCGAGTTGCAGGCAAAAGCGAAGGCGCTATCCGCCAGCGAAAAGGTGATGCCTCCATGTGCAACCCCAAATCCGTTGAGCATTTCAGCACGAACGGTCATGCGCAACGTGCAGGTACCTTCGCCTACCGACACGAGTTCCACGCCCAGCCATTTGCTGAACGGGTCGTTATCGTACATTTTGTGGAATATCTCGAGTGGCGACATAGGCGGAAAAGGTCTTACCCAATCGTGATCTCTACCACTTCAAACTCCAGAGCACCGCCGGGGGTGTTTACCTTGGCAACGTCCCCTCTGATTTTTCCAAGCAGCCCCTTTCCGATTGGGGAAGTGACCGATATCTTCATTTGCTTCGCATCGGCTTCTGTTTCCGACACGAGTTTATAGGTCATTTCCTTGCCTGTTTTGAGGTTTTTTATGGTGACGTTGGAAAGAATCGCCACCTTGGAATCGTCCAAGAGACTTTCGTCAATGATTCGTGCGTTGGAGAGCACGGTTTCCATTTCACTGATTTTTGCTTCCAAAAGTCCTTGAGCATCTTTGGCTGCGTCGTATTCGGCGTTTTCCGAAAGATCGCCTTGCGCACGAGCCTCGGCGATGGCGTGAGCGGCTTCTTGCCGTCCGGTAGTCTTTAACTCGTCCAGATCTGTTTTCAGCTTGTCGTAGCCTCCCTGTGTCAGGTATGTGTAGTTTGACATATTATGGATAATAAATGATGCCCACCTTCTTCAAATTACGGCGGGTAAAATGATGCCCGCCTAGCCTATGGCTTTGTCGGGCGAATTTGATGCCCGTCTACGCCTATAGCTTTGTCGGGTGAAGTTGATGCCCGCCTACGCCTGCGGCTTCGGCTGGTGAAATGAAGCCCGCCTACGCCCCTGCCCGCCAAGGCTTGGCAGGCGGGAAGGCTTCGGCGGGTAAACAGAAAAAAACAGAAACGTCCTTGTCGGGTGGACAAGAACGTTCCTGCTTTAAACTTGGCACAAAGGTATAAGCAGTTTAGGGAAAGATAAAAGCCCTCTGCTTATATTTATTAACTTTAGAATTCCAAACGTAGGCCCAAGTTGTGGATTCCGTTGAAAATTTTGGTTTGGCGGTAAGCGTAATCCAAAGCGATACGGGTATCAGAGCCTTTACGCACAGGTATAGAAAAACTGAGCCCGCCACTGATGCCATTGTCAATGGTCGCTTCTTCTTTTATTTCGTCGAGTTCAGCCTTATAGCCCACACGGAAAGCAAAATTCTTGCCGATGCTGAGTTCCACGCCACCGCCCAATTGGTCGCGGGAGAATGCATTGGAGGTGAAATTGCCCATCAAGGTCAGGCGGTTTTGTTTGCCCAAGAGCCAATCGTAAGACGCCCCAATATTAAGTTGCGAAGGCAGTTCGTAGGCCGTTGCACGCTCATAATAGGTGTTGTTGTAACTTACTGGGCCGGGGTTGGGCAATTGCTTTGAAAGGCCCTCGCCTGCAAAGTGCATCTTGGAGCCCACGTTGCGAAGTGCGATGCCAAACTTGAAGTTGTCGTTCTCGCCAGTCACATACTGAACGCCAGCGTCAATTGCAAAGGCACGAGCGGCTACGTTGCTGATGGATTCGTTGACGAGTTTGCCGGTAACGCCCACCGAGACTTTGTTCTCAAAAAGGTGTGAGTAAGACAGCGCCATGTTGAAGTATGTAGGGCTGAAAGTGGCGCCCGAGCCTTCCGGATTTTCGGTCGTGGTATATTCAAATTCGCCGAGGTCCATAGCCACGAGGCTAACGCCAAAAACACCTCCACCCTTTCCAATGGGCTGCGCCAAGCTGAGCGCGTTGAGGTTGATTTCGGCAATGTAACGGGTGTGGCCCAGCTGAATTTGCGTCCCGCTGACACGCGAAAGTCCAGCCACATTAAGGTACGTTGCTTCTGGCCCCACGGTGTTGGCTGTGTTCATGCTATGGAGACCTGCACTACGCGCCCAAGGGTTGATAATAAGTTGGTTGGCACCTGCTTCGCCTTGACGGTCTGGGTTGCCGGCCACGGCGATACCCATGCCTAAGTAGGCTGAAAAAGCGAGCATTAGTGTATATTTTCTATTCATGACAGATGAATGAGTGTGTGTGTTATGAAGGTTTATAAAGGTTGATGAGGGTTTATGAAGGTTGATAATTAGTGCCCGAAAGTGTTTCATAAATTTTGAACACCAATTATCAACCCTCATAAACTTTTATCAACCCTTTTCTACTAGTAAAGCTGTTGCGTCAAAGCCCCGAGGGGTCATATTGTCGCCCTATGCCAAACCATTTGAGGGTTCGTTCACCCATACCTGGTGCGTTAATATGCACTAGGTACACGCCGCTTGCGACCGGAATGCCTTTGCTGTTTTTCAAATCCCACTCAATAGCCGGCGAGATTTGATCGTAAGGCATATACACCTCATCGCGGTTGTACTGACGTATGAACTTGCCATCAAGCGAATAAATCGTCACTTTGCACTTGCCAGGCAAGTTGGTAATCTTAACCGTATTGGTGAACTGAGACGACTCGTATTCAGAGAAGCCATAGTACGGGTTGGGCACCATTTTTACCGAATCAAGTGCATTGTCAATAGCAATGCTGGTCAACGCTGAAGGTTCCCGGTTTTGGATCTTGAACAGGTATTTAGGGTGACCTGTGCGCCAAGGCTTGCCGTCTGCTGGATTGATGAGGTTGTTATCATCATACCAGGTCTGGTAGGCGTTGTCCACACGCAGTTTGATGCGCGCATCGTTGGGGATGAGGCCGTCGTTAAGGGATTTCATTTTGAAACCTGTTGCCAACTGAAGCATCCCAGCCCATGCGATTTTGCCGATTTGCTGCACCTTAAGCGCAGGGGCACCAAACTCTGGTGTGAAGCGCTTCCGTACTTGATTGCAGGAGTCATAGCGCGTATTCATAACATAAACCCAGTGGTGGCCACCCAAGACAGCATTGCCCCAATAATCAGTCAAGCCTAGGGCTTCTGGAGCAATGAACTGATCGGTGGGATTCCAAAGCATGTCGCGGCCCGTAAAACTAGGGTCAAGGGTCGAGCTGTAACCTGAGTTCTCACCAAAGAAGATATTAAGCCTCTGGCCTGTTTCCACATCAACCGCATAGCCTGGGAACCAACCCATGCCACGTACTGGCTGCCCTTGGAAAGGAACAGGAATGCCCGCATTTCCAGGGGCAGTGTTAGGATACAGTTCTCCATCCGGATCAGGCAGGCCGTCGCCATTGCTATCGTTTTTGCCGACAGAGAGGGCATAGCGCACATCGAACATCAAACGGCCTTTGGCCCCATTGTTCTGAATTCTTACCTGGCTGGTATCGGCTGTGAAAGCCCTTGCTGCGGTTTCTATCACAACGCAGCGGCTCCATTTCGATTTATCACTGGTAAACACAATGTCCACGTTGGGCAATGCGGCCAATTTGTCCCGCCTAGTGCCTACTCCTGCGGTGTTCAGGCCGTTTGTCCAAGCTGGCGTTATTACGTCAAGTTCAGCGGCCTCTATATCCCAGTCAGCCAAAACATAAGGTACAAACCAGCCGTCGCCGAGCGTACTCAGGCCCTGATTTGGATCAAATGCCTCGTCCTCCTCTAATGGTCCTGTTTTTACAAAGTTGAAGAAAGGATTGCCAAATAGGTCGTCAGACAAGCCAAACAGCCATGTGTCATCGGGATTGTCATATTCTATTTCGCCGCCTATGCCACCATTGCGCTCATCTAAGTTTTGCCCCGGTTCACCTGTTTGAGTGATGGAGATGGAGAACCCGTATTGCAAAACGATTTGTTCGTTGAGTTTTGCAATTGTTTTTTCTGACACAATAAGATCTCCATCAGGAAGCTTGCGAAGTTGCCAACGGGCAGTATCGTCCAATTTTGTGTCAGAAAGGTTACCATCTACAAGGGACAATTCGTAATCGCCATCTTTTATTTCGAATGGGTTGAACACCGTAACGGTGAGCGGGCCACGCCCGGGCCGGTACGTCAATGTGCTGTCAAAGTTATCTGACAGGACACGCTCCCGGGTATCATCGTCCATATCAAGGAAATTACCACCCACGCCTGCGCCTTCCAAACGGGTGATGACCACGCCATCGCCGTAAGCAATGTTAAGCGATTGGTCTACAATCGGTCGAGGTATCACCGTTTTGATGATGATGTTGCGGCGGCCTGCCAAGAATGGATGCTTCTGCCCGGTGACCAATGGTTGGGCAAAGGGATTAAGAGGCGCAAAATTGTTGTACGCATAAGCTACCACGGAGAAGTAATACTTCTTGTGGTTGACAAGGCGTTTATCGTTGCCACTGGCAAATTTGTCTTCCGTAATACTGAACGTATGCCGGATGCCCTTATCTCCGCCTTCCACCTGCAACACTGGGTAGTAAACAAGTTTATTGGTCGTTGGGTCGCGGGTTTCTTCCCAGTTGTACAATTTTTTCACCCCGTTTTTAACGTCCACCTGATACACGAGCCGGCCCTTATCAGGGTTGCTGTAGTCCTTGGCCGAAACGTTTTCATCCTTCAACTGATAGATCAAATAACCCTCGAATTTGTACTTGGCCAGCTCCAGAGAATCAGGGTCTGTAGTTTGCAAGAAAACATCATCCGCCAAGAAGTCTGTCTCCTGATAGTCTTCATTTTCCTTGTTAAAGTTGTTAGACTCTGGGAACGGCTTGTTGGTCAGCACCACTACAACTTCCCTGTTGAGTTCAATCCAGTCAGCCGTAGGGGCATCGGGACCATCCAACAGGTCGAAACAACTGTTGAAAAGGCCTTGCGCCAGTTTGTCGGCACGGAACAGGTTTTCCATGTCTGGACATGGATACTCGATATCAGGTACCCAAGGAACACCAATGATAAGTTCGTTCACCGCACCCGGCTTAAGGGTAAATGGACCTGAGGCTTGCAAGGTACGACGGTCGTTCAAGGGAAGGTCGGCCGAACACATGCTCCAACTATTAGGGCTAGGGTCGTTCGGTGGTTCGGTGAAACAGAAGCGGACACGCTTAGCAGAAGGGTTTCCAGGATTATAGCCGCTGCCGCCATAAGTAAGCGGAGTGCCGTCTGCCCAAGTGCCTGTGATGTAGTTGTAATACTGATTCGGAGCAGTTGGGTCTCCCTGACCGCCGCCGGCACGATTGTAGTACATAAAGGAGTTCATTCCCAGTTCGTATTCCTCATCTTCTCCCGTAGAATCGGGCCTAATACCCAAAGGTCCGCGGAAATAGTCCACGCCAAGCAATGGGATGTTAGAGCCATAAGTCGCTGCGCCGCTGGGGCAAGTAGCCCCCGGGTTGCCGTCCACTTGGTCCTTGTTGTAGATATACATCAAGCTTTTGGCGGTGTCGCATCCGATATAATCATCTTCATCACACCCGAGGTCAGGGTCTATCCACATGGCGAAGAACATGGAGTCAATGCGGTCGGTAGCGCGGTTGATGAGTTTGTAGCGTTGAAAGGTCATGTCGTTCAACTCATCGTTGGTAGTATAGCCAAAAGCCTGCACCTGCACCTCCATCTGAATAGCTTTTCCTGTGGTTCTGGCGTGTGCCTGGCCGCCGCCATGGTCGTTGTAAACCCAAAATATCATCTCATCGGGATACTTGTCCAGCGGGCATCCACGGATTTCGATGGATGGGTAGTCACCTTCTAAGGGCTCGTAGGTGCCGATGGTCGGGCCGACATCATAGAAGCCTGCGAGGGCTTGCTCGGTAAAAGGCAGATCGAATCCCCAAATAGACTGGAAATACTCATTGCCTTTGGCAGGCCACGCCTTTATGTTGCGCGGGATGTCGGCCGGGCTGAGGTTGCCCTTAGCGATGTTGGCCAAGTGTTTGCGGATGTCATCGCCGGTCACCCGGAAATGACGGTCCCAGTTGGCGCAAGTAAATGATTCCGTGACACCTGCCAAGGAAATCGGGCCAGGCCAGAAATCGTTTTTGCCATCATTGCGATAGGCTTGACAAGCCAGTTTCAGGTTGTTGCCCGGGTCAATGCCACCCAGCCAGACTGAGCCGGCAAAAAGAGAGGACACCTCGGGCTGGCCAGAAGCTGGGTCTACTTTTGGCACGATGTAGCGGCCTCTGCTCAGATCCCACCAGCAGTCGCCACCACCTAAAAGACGGGCGCGAACGTTGTTGATCGCTTGGTCAATAGCGCTCTCCGAGTTGGCGCACAAGTCGCGGTATTGCGCCGCTTTATGGGCAATTTTTGGAGCGTTTCGTTGGCCATCCGGCTCTCGAGCTTCAACACCCCAGGTCAATATAGCCAGCAAGGCTATTATCCAAAGTCTATTGATACGCATGGAAATTGTGTTTTTTATTTTTTAGAAGATAAAAGAAGCCCCTACAAAAATCCTGCGCGGCTGCGCAAAATTGTCTGGGTTACGCACCAGCCAAGAGTACGAATCAATGTACGCCTGCTCGTTCAAGCCAGAAAGTCCGACATCTCTCACTTTGGAAACGCCATCTGCATATGCGAGGAAGCCATCATCGGTTGGGGAACCCGACGCACGGTATACACTAATCACATTTAAGCGGTTTAACACGTTGGCCACCCGGAAGTAGACGTTCACATCCAGTGGCACCTTGGCTTTGGGATTGAGGTGGAAGGTCTTGTCTACCCGCAGATCCACATTGAAGCGCCATGGCAAGCGGCTACCGTTGACAGAGCCTACCGTACCAATTGCATCAAAGCGGGTTGGTTTGAGTTTGGCTGTGTATGGGCGACCAGAGGCTGCGTTGATGAGCAAGTTGACCCCGAAATCGGCAAGGATTTTCTTTCCGTTGACAATTGGCCCTGTATAAGCCTTGCCACCATCAAAACGGTAATCAATCGTCGTGCTCAGATTGTGGCGCTCATCGAAGCTGAGGGGGAACAGGTAGCGGATGTTGCCGCGTGTCGTGAGATTGCTTTGAGATTCATCATCAGAGCCTGTACCATCGGCAAATTGCAAGGTGTAAGCAATACGCAATTCTGTATTTTTCGTGCGGCGCAGGTCATATTGCCAAGTGAAACCTTTTACAGTACCAAAGTCTTCGTTGCCATAAGTATCGTAGTTGCCGATAGTAGGCACATAAAGAATGGTACGACGTTGGATCATGTCGCGGAATTCGCGGTAGTACGCCGAGAATTTAATGGCCGAACGCTTGTTGAGTTCTTGTTGGAAACCCACTTCGTAGTCTACCACGCGCTCTGGGCGAAGGTTAGCGTTGTTCTTTGTGCCCGGGCGATAGAAGTAGAAGTAACCGCGTGGGGTTGCTTCCCAACGGCTCGGTGGGCGTTGCACCAAAATGTCGTAGTGTGCAAAGAAGTTTGCTTTTTCAGAGATCGGGAACGAGAATGCCAAGCGGGGCAGCCAATTCACCTGTGGCGTGTAGTCGTCAAAGGAGCCGTTAGGATCAAATTCAGGCTTTGTGATATCGTCGTTAGGGTTGAGCAGGTAAGGATTTACCACGCCCCCGCCAAAGATAACGTTGCCGTCGTTGGCCTGGCGCCCATCGGGGAAGTACCAGGTGTTGTTATCGCGGTAAGCCGTAACGGTTGGATCCTGTTCGCTCACCGTATAGACTTTAAAATCGTCGCCGATGGTGTTTGGACGATTTTGATTTGTCACGGTTGCATGGAAAGTCTTTGCGTCCATCACTTTGTAAAGTGAGAACTGATCTTTTAGCACTTTCGTGTTCAAGTCAAATCGCTCTACGCGTACCCCGAGGCTGAAAATCATTTTGTTGAAAGTAAACTTATCCTTCAACCAAGCGGCCTGGTACAAGGGGCGCAAAGGCGCGTTGGGGAAGTTGCGGACATTGTCTTCGCCACGGCTTGTGAAAAAGTCGTTGAAAGTGATCCCGTCTTCCGTTTTGTTGCCTTGGTAATCGTACCCATAATAGTTTACAAGGCTCTGATCCATCAGTTCGCGTGGTGCAAACATCCCAAGGTTCAATTGACTTGGGTCGAGGGCATTTACGTTTACCCACTCGTTGAGCGGCACGCCCAGTGATTTGCGAATTTCCCGATAAAAGCGGTTCTCCGGCAAATCTACGGTTGCATAAGGGTGCAATGGAATATTGGCGCCTGGAGGATCAAAGTACTGATAACCAATCGTATCTGTTCTATCCAGACCATTGAAATGGATGTTGGCATATTGATTCGCCCATAGATACAATGCGTTCGGGTTTACACGATATACCCGGTTGGTGCGCTGCTCATTAAGCAAGCCAAACTGAATGGTGTGGGTACCGCTTTTGCCCAATTTCAAATCAAAACCTACCGTAGCGTTGAGCGTAGCCACGTCGTCCTCTCGCTTTTCAAAGCGGTTGTAAGACAAGCCAATGTTAGAGTACATTCCGTCCCAAACATCGTCGAACACTTCTGTAAACTCGCCATTTCTAGAAAAATAGGTCAGGATGGCAGGGAATTGTGAACCGCGGATGTCTTCTTCGTCTTTGATGGCAAACTCGTTGTAAGCCTCGAGAACAGGGTTTTGAGTGCCGGCAGTGTACTTTACAAAAAGGTCATTATAACCCACGTTTTGCCACACCGAACTGTCGTTGGGCTCAGCAATCGGGTTTTGAACCGTCTCGAACTTGCCAATGTAGCCATATTCAAAGAGCTTGTCTTTGTGGCGTTTGTCGTAGGTTTTGAACAGGCTGCGCTCATAAGCAAACTGTAAGGTGTAGTTCGCGTTGCTGATGGTAACGCGTTTGCTACTGGATGCGTCCTTGTTCGGGTCGGAGTTGCCAAGACGGTGGCGGAAACGGAAGTTGCCGCGGTATGTGTTTCTGAACTCGGTTGGATTGTTCTGCGCGTTCAGTATAGACCATGTAGGCCTGGTGTTGTCGTCGCCGCCGTCCACCAAATTGCGTGAGTCAGTGAAAGTACCAGTGAGACTCAGGTCAATATTGCTGGACAGCCGGAGGTCAATTTTTCCGTTGACGTCCAGATTGGAGGCTGCCTGATAAGGCCGCGCGTCCAATATATCCACATCTTCGTTGGTGAGGTAGGATGCGCTGCTGGCATAGTTTGGGCCCAAACGGCGCATTGGATGTGCTTCGAGTTCCCGCAACGTACTTTCTTTCGCCCTGTAAACAGGCAATGCTGGGGGATCATCCTCATCGCGGTTTTGATACTGCCCCGATAAGCGGAAGCCCAGCACCGTGCGGCTTTTGCCGTCGGGCAATTTTTTCTTGATGATCGGGCCGCTGATGTTGGCCGTGGCAAGCAGATAACCAAAAGCGTCCAAGCCCTTGGAGTTTTCCACGTCAATACCGCCATGGTATTCGCCTGCCGGGCCTTTGGTAGTACCCGACACGATACCGCCGGTCACGTCGCCAATTTCGGCACCCAAGCCGCTGGTTATCACCTGCAACTGCTCCAGATCTTGCACAGGTGGCATGCCTATAACCCGGACACCGTCAAGGTAGTAGTCGGTACCATTGGCGCGCGCCCCTTTGATGTTCACATCGCCACCATCAATTGAGGAAGCACCCACTGTAGTCGCCACGATGGTGTTTACGCTACGGGTAGGCAGGTTTTTGATCTGGTCGGAAGTCAGTGTCTGACCGCTCGAGGTTTGGTCTTGCTCGATGAGCGGGACTTTGTAGCCAACTATTTCGATTTCCTCAAGCACCGTTGAGTTGGACATTGTCACGTTTTGAGTGGTGATCTGCCCTCCCAGCACCCGCACGGCAGTGATGCGCTGTGCTTGGAAACCCGTGTAGGAAAATTCTACATCGTAGTTGCCCGGGTCGAGTGGGATACGGTAGTCGCCGTTGTAATCCGTGATCGAGCCACGTATGAAATCTGTGCCTCTCGACACCTTCACGGTCGCCCCAATCAGTGCTTCTTTGCCATCGCTAATGTTGCCCGCCAACACCGTTTGGGACAACGCGACGACAGCACCGGACAGGAGCATCGCAAATGTTAATAGTAAAGAACGTACCATAGAACAGAGATTGAAAAATTTACTTGTTAGGTTTGACGATTAAAGTTTGAGGGTGTTGAGATTGTTGAGGGTGTTGAGATTGTTGAGATTTTGCACTCAACA